>CAZMNG010000527.1:0-3998 GCA_964567505.1 uncultured Chthoniobacterales bacterium | reverse complement strand
GTGAGTCGTCGACGACCGCCTTACACGGGTCTACTGAAACGGAGCAATTTCATTAATTCGAAGACTAAGGCTCTTACTGACAGCAGGTTGGCGGCCCTCTGCGCGGATTCCGCCTGGCAAGCGTTTCTCCGTTACCGGGCTGATTTTCAGATGATCACCGGACGCGCTGCGGACCGTTTTCTGCGCCGTGACTGGCCGGGTGCCTATGCGGACGCGGCGGAGCGCCTCGGACTTTATGGGCGGGTGCTGGATGAACTCGTCGCTGCAATTCAGCGGCTGATGGGCGACCGCCTTGAGGAAAAGCCGCTGTGGGCTGCCAGCAAGGCAGTCTATTCATCGCTGATTATGCATTGCAATGACGCGGAAATAGCTGAGAGCTTCTTCAACTCTCTGACCCGCCGCGTGTTCGCCACAGTCGGTGTCAACCAGCAGGTCGAGTTTGTGGACAGCGACTTTGACGCCCCGCCGGCCGCGTCGTCCGGCACTGTGCAACGCAGCTATTCAGGGGCCGAACTCCCCGGCTTGCTCACAGCGATCCTGACTGAGTTAGGTTTTCCCGCGGAACGTTACGACGGTCTGCCTGCGGCTGCCGCGATCGCTGCTTTCCGTTTGGAGATTGAGTTGGGTGGCCCGGTAGCGCGGATTGAAATGGCGGAAAGCGTCTTCTTCCGCGGGAGCAGCGCTTACTTGGTCGGCGCCGCGTTTCGGGCCGGCGACGAACATGGCGGGTTGCCTCTGGGATTCGCGCTGCTGCACGGTGAGACAGGAATCACGCTGGACGCTGTGCTCATTGGCGAGGACGACATCGCTATCCTGTTCAGCTTTACTCGTTCATACTTCCGGGTGGACGCCGCCCGACCCTGCGAGCTCGTCCGTTTTCTGAAGACGCTCATGCCCCGCAAACGTTTAGCCGAGCTCTATACTGCAATCGGCTACAACAAACACGGCAAAACCGAATTCTACCGTGACTTTCTGCGCCACCTTCAGGTCTCCGAAGATCAATTTGAGAAAGCTGAAGGCGCGCCGGGAATGGTCATGCTCGTTTTCACTCTTCCCTCCTATGACGTGGTCTTCAAGCTTATCAAGGACCGATTCGACTACCCAAAGGACACTTCTCGATCAGAGGTCATGCGCAAATACCGCCTGGTTTTCGAGCATGACCGCGCCGGACGGTTAGTGGAGGCCTATGAATTTGAGCATCTGCGAATCCCTCGGGACCGCTTCCGACCCGAATTACTCCAAGAGCTGCAGCGCTGCGCGGCGGACTCGGTAAGAATCGAAGAGGATTATATGGTGATTCAGCAACTGTATGTTGAGCGGCGCCTGCGCCCGCTGAATCTTTATCTTGCTGAAACGGACGAACGCGCTGCTCGTGCCGCTGTAATTGATTATGGCCAGGCTATCAAAGACCTTGCCGCGACGAACATCTTTCCCGGCGACCTCCTTCCGAAGAACTTTGGCGTTACCCGCCACGGGCGCGTGGTTTTCTACGACTACGACGAACTCTGCTGGGTAACCGATTGCGATTTTCGCGAGCTGCCGGCACCCACTAGCTACGAAGAGGAGATCGCCGCCGAGCCGTGGTTTTCCGTGCATGAAAACGACATTTTCCCAGAAGAATTTCCGCGCTTCCTCGGCTTTCGCCCGGATCTGCTGGAACTCTTGTTCGCCCACCATGGCGACCTGTTCCAAGCCGTGGCCTGGCGGCGTGTACAGACTGCCATTCGGGCCGGTAATATCCTGGATATCTTCCCATACGGCGCCAGCAAAGTGCTTCGCTGCCGTCCGTGACCTCGGTGCGAGCTTTCTTCCTTGCGTTTACGCCTGCCCGGTAATCAGTCCAAGGATTTCCCAGAGCACCCGCGCCGGTGACTGCGTGGCGTCGATCGTATGGATCAGTTCCGGTGAATAGCAGCCGAGTAAAGGCTTTGTATCGGCCTCATAAGTCTCCAACCGTTTCCGGATGACGAGATCGTTGGCGTCGTCTGGGCGGTTGTCCTTGAGCGCGCGTTTCTTGAGGCGCTCGGCCAACTTGCCCCGGTCGGGACAGGATAAGTGGAAAACTTTGATTACATCGATCAGCGATCCCATTAGCTTCGCCTGCTTCAAATTCCGCGGAATGCCGTCGAGCAGCAATACATCCAGTTCCGGTTTGAACCGCCTCGCATCGACGGAGCCTGTAATCGACTCTTTCCACAATTCGATACTAATCTCATCGGGCACGAGTTCGCCCCTGCTCGAGTAATAAATGAACGCCTGACCAACTTTCGTGCGCGTGTCCATTGAGCGGAACACGTCACCGCACGCGCAGTGGAAAAAGCGTGGAACCGAGCCCAGTGCTTTGCCCTGTGTTCCTTTGCCGCTGCCGGGCGCCCCGAAGAGGAGGTAAGCGCGATACGGACCGGAACGAATATTCCGCGACGTGTCAGGTGCAGAGTGGGCGCCAAGGTAAGGAGTGGCGGTGATGGAATGCATAACGGGCGGTAATTCCTGAGTTTCGAACTTCTGAGCATCAGACGACGAACAGATCGATGAAGCGATTCACGGCAGTTGTCTGCAGGCTCGCGTGATCGGAGCAAAGCGCCAGGATCGCGTCTGCCTTACGCGCCGGGATGCGTCCGCGCAAGTTTCGTTCGAATTTGCCCAGCAACGCCGGTACACCCTCCTTGCGCCGGCGACGGTGACCGATCGGGTACTCGACAGCGACCCGCTGGGTCTGCGTACCGTCCTTAAAAAACACTTGAACGCTGTTGCCGATCGAACGCTTCGCCGGATCCAGGTAATCCACGGTAAACTGTTTACGTTCGACGACCTGCATCTTGTCTCGAAGCAGGTCGATACGCGAGTCGCAAGCGACCGCGTCCTCATAGTCTTCGGCGGTCAACCGGCCGAAAATAAGCGGCACCGCCACCATGTATTGGATGCAGTGATCCCGGTCAGCCGGGTTGTCGAGCGGGCCGGTCTTGTCGATGATCCGTTTGCCGCTTTCCTGGGTTTCGATCACTACACGCTCGATCTTCTCGAGCCGCATTGCGACTTGCGGGTGCAGCAATACCGCAGCCTCAACGGCCGTCTGGGCATGGAACTCGGCAGGGAACGAGATCTTGAATAGTACATTCTCCATGACATAGGAACCGAAGCCCTGCGCCGGGACCCGAAGCGCGTGCCCTCTGAACAGCACATCCTCGAACCCCCAGATTTTCGCACTCAATGCGCTCGGGTAACCCATTTCGCCTCGCAACGCATGCAAGGCGAGCAGCACGCCACGGCTTGTCGCGTCACCGGCGGCCCACGATTTGCGCGATCCAGTGTTGGGAGCGTGCCGGTAGACCCGCAGCGCAGCGCCGTCGATGAACGCATTCGAGAGCGCGTTGATGACATCCTCGCGCGTTCCGCCCAGGAGCCGTGTAATCACAGCGCTCGACGCGATACGCACCAGGAGGACATGATCAAGGCCAACACGGTTAAAGCCATTTTCCAGCGCGAGCACTCCCTGAATTTCGTGCGCCTGGATCATCGCAAGCAGGAGGTCGCGAATCGTGAGTGGCTTTTCACCTTCCCTGATCCGCTTGCGAGAAAAGTAATCGGCCACCGCAAGGATCCCGCCGAGGTTATCGGATGGGTGCCCCCATTCCGCGGCCAGCCAGGTGTCGTTAAAGTCCAGCCAGCGTACCATCGCGCCGATGTTGAAAGCAGCCTGGACTGGGTCCAGTTCGTAAGAGGTGCCTGGAACCCGCGCGCCACCCTGCATCGTGGCTCCGGGAACGATTGGACCAAGCATTTTGACGCAGGCAGGGTAATTGAGCGCCAGCAGCCCGCAGCCAAGCGTATCCATGAGGCACAGCCGCGCGGTATCCACCGCATTGTCACCGGTAATTCGATCCAGATCGAAAACATAGTCCGCAATCTGCTGCAGGATCGCGTCCGGTTCCGGACGCAGGGCACTGGTAAGGTCGTAGTGAGACATACTATTAGGAGTTATCCGCGTACGGTGCCGG
>CAZMNG010000526.1:0-4000 GCA_964567505.1 uncultured Chthoniobacterales bacterium | reverse complement strand
CTGCGGGCGTAGCCATTGCGATGGAGCACTGCAGCGATCTCAGACAAATAGGGCCTATCGGGCCACTCTCCATTCGAGATCGCACTTTGATCTGAGTAAAGAATGTATCAAGCATTCTCCTTCTCTACCCACCGTGGACCGATAGGAGAAGCGACTCAGGAAAAATAAAATGTGGAGTCAATCACGCTAAAATCCGCTCCCAGAGCACATCCATCCGGCTCACTCCACATTTTACTGTGCTCGACATTTGGAAAGGATTCGGTATTGCCGATGCAGGCAACGTTGCAACTGCTCGACGCCGCAAAGAGCGTGGCGCCCCGGAAATCACTGAAATGCCTGCTCTGGTAGATGACCTCATTCTCGTCGTCTGGATAGAGTTGTTGACAGTTCCTGCGACTAGCCATAATCTGGATGCGCTTATTTAATTACGAAGCGAGGAAGGCGCAACGGCGATCTTTCCCGGCATGTATGTGCATGAATTTGTGCACGATGGACGTCATCTCCTCGCCTTCCCCTGCCACTAAGTCGAGAAAGCTCTTATGGTTAGAACTCTCCTCATCTGGGGGATGGTCGTTGGCATTGTCGCCGGGTTGCTCGCCTTCGGGTTCGCCAAGATTTTTGGGGAGCCCCAAGTCGACCGCGCTATTGAGTTTGAAGATCAGATGGATCGGGCCAAAGGCGAGGCACCCGGACCGGAGTTAGTCAGCCGCGCGGTGCAAAGTGGAGTTGGTTTGCTGACCGGTGTCGTGGTCTACGAAACCGCGTTGGGCGGATTGTTCGCTTTGGCCTTTGCCTTCGCATACCAGCGTATCGGACGTCTAAGCGCGCGTGGCACTTCTGCGCTACTGGCCGCTGCGGGTTTTGTTGCCATTTTCCTCGTCCCGCAGCTAAAATACCCATCAAATCCACCCTCAGTGGGCCAACCGGAGACTATCGGGTATCGAAGCGAATTGTTTTTCTTGATGATCCTGATCTCGGTTGCTGCTTTGGTCCTGGCAATCGTGATCGCTCCACGTCTTGCCGCTCGGTACGGGAGCTGGAACGCGGCACTTCTCGCCGCGGCCGTGTTTATTGTCATCATTGTGGTAGCCCAAGTTCTTTTACCGGATATCAACGAAGTCCCGGAGCAATTCCCGGCCGTCGTCCTATGGCGTTTCCGGATCGTTTCGGTTGGTATCCAGCTGATCTTGTGGGCAACGTTCGGTTTGTTATTCGGTGTCCTGGCTGAGCGAGCTCTCTCAAATCGATCCAACTTCACTAAGTCCACCTTGCGCTAGACGGAGTCGCTACGCTTCCGTCGACGCTTTCAACTGAAAGCGACAGCAATGCCGGTCTTCGCATCGCTCACGCTGCAGAGCGGAGTGCTTGACGGATGAGGGAGAGAAACACCCAGGAGTTTGCAGAGGTGTTCTTTAATCCACAGCCGTTTTTCCCGCTTGTACCCGCGGTAAATTCGGTCCTGGCAGGCAGCGAAAAGCAGTTGCCGGAAGTTCGTTGGCGCCTGTGGGTTTTTCATTTCTTGGTGCTTTCGCAAAAGCGGTTCGCGATGATTGCGCCACGCATGAGTCTCCAGCCCAAATAGGTAGTGATCGAGCAAGACAACCAGCGCAGCTGAGCAACGCACGCCAACACAGCATTAAGACAAGAGATTTGAGTTTCCTACTTTACCGAGGCCGCAATGTCCTTCAGAACCTTATCGACGGAGTAAGCATAACCATATTGCAGATCCTTGGTTGTTCCGTTCGAATTTTGATGCACTACCTTACCGGCAACTATTCCGATTAGGACCAATCCGTGCTTTTCCTTGCGAAAAAGCGGCGATCCTGAACCGCCGGATTCTGGCCCCAGGGTGATGTAAACCTTCCGGTCATTGCGCCGGATCCAGCTTGCGAACCACCGGCGCTCTTTGTTCCAACTCCAAAAGCCGCGCGGCGCTTTCTCGAATTCTTTACTGCCCAGGACCTCACCCGTGCGTGCCGCCTTCGATCACTTGGTTGACTAAATGCGGGACAGCCAGCGAATTCGAGGCGCGACGGCGAAGTTGAGCTGCACGAGAACGATGAACGCGATGCTCGCGTAGTTGTTTACTACACACAGCGAGGCTCCCAGCGCATAAAGCGCCTGGGCTCCAAGGATGCGACGCTCGACCGCCTTTCGCACCGCGGCCGGGGTGTCGTCCTTTACCAAACCTGCCTTGCTCGCATACCGCCAACTCCAATAGAGGACGACTCCGAGGAGCAATATGTTGCCCCAGTAGCACAAGAGCGCTGTCCGGTAGTCGATGAAATCCGCCAGTAGCCTTGTCGAAAACGGCATCACAGAGACAGCGAACAGGAACGCCATGTGAATCCAAGTGAGATGCCGATTGGCATGGGCGAAGCGGTTCAGCTGCGCCTGCTGGCCGTTCCAAAAGATGGCCAGCGTGAGGAAGCTCATCAGGTAGGCGATGAATTGCGGGAACATCGCAGAAAGAGCGTGCCAGAGATCTTGTTCGCTGTGAATGGCCTCCCGTACCGGGTCGTGGAGATCAAGCACCAGCAGCGTCATCGCCACGGCGAAAATGCCGTCACTAATGGCTGCCAAACGTTCGACACTTTCACCGGCGATCAGATTATAGGGAGTGTTGCCCGCCCGCCCCTCGGACTCGTTCATACGCTGACCTCAAAGCTATTCTGCCCACGGCTTCACCGCAAATCGCGCGCCTTAGCGCGTTGTATAGCGCCTGACCTCACGAAACGGAAAAAATCGTACGCGTAGGCCTTCCAAGGATCATTCGACAAAAAGAAAACGCTCCAGAACTCGATTACAGCTCGTTTTACGGCAAAACGGGTACTGGAAGACCAATTGCTTTGTGATGGAGGTTGAGCGTTCCTACTCAGTGGATTCGCACTTCAGTCCAAGAGGAGAGAGCTTCTTACCGTACTTAAATTTCCGATATTCCGAGTTCCGGAATATTCCGAGTTATTGATCCGTGTCGGCATCCGGAGCTGGTGGATTCAAGAACGTGGAGCTGCTCGGCTCGGAATATTCCAGGCTGCCGATTTGATCCCGACGGTAGAAGTGTCGGATGATTGAACGTTATTTTGAGCAGGCGAAAGTACTTATTGGTCTGCGATCTGGCTCAGTTGGACCGTATCTGCCGCGTTTCGTGAGCGCTCTGGAGCAAAGGCGGTTTTCCCGGGATACTATTCGTGGCTATATCCGTGGAGCGGACAGTCTGTGTCGCTGGCTCGACGATCAAGGTGTCGCGTTGGTCGAAGCAAATCAAAGTCACATCGAGCGATACGTGCGTCAGCATGCGCGATTGACCGACATCCATTATGGACACGGGCGTCTATGTAAAGCCGCGTTAAGCGTGCCTTTCATCGCCACGGTGCTTCGTGAGCAAGGCATCCTTTCCGGATCAGCACCCGTTTCGAACGCTGATGCGTGGCTGGCTCGTTTCGATAATCATTTGATGCGAGTCCATGGCTTATCCCTCGAATCCCGGCACCAATATCTTCGCTAAAACCAGCGGTGCGACCGCATCCTCTTGGATCAACGGTTCCAAGGCTTCGATGAGATCAGCGATCGGCTTAAGAGCGATCGGAGTATAACAAAACACGTAGGCGTGGCCCGTCAGCCCCTGGTCCGTTTCCAAATCCATGAGGACGAGCGGCGCAGAGCTGACCACCCCGCTGGCCGTCGGATCCGGACGCGCCAACGGCACATTGACCGGGGTGGCTCGCAAGCGGCGAATCTTTGGGAGTGAAGCGTCCACAAGCTACTCCCTTTATTTCTATCAAATGGGGCCAGATTAACGAAGCGGAAAAAGCGACCCGCTAAGAGCGTTCGGATGCAGGCAACCAGCGGTAGCGTCGGAATAGAAACCCCCAGATTGCGCGCCACTTCCTTAGGCGATACCCCACTTATTAAGAGGGTTTTGCCCGATTGGATCTGACTTTCTGTCATCCGCCGTTTTCGTCCGCCGACTCGACCCATCTTTTTCACCGCGCGGTCC
>CAZMNG010000525.1:0-4007 GCA_964567505.1 uncultured Chthoniobacterales bacterium | reverse complement strand
GACGGCCCGAATGAGTCCTGACAGAAGGTTATCACTCCGATGAGGCTCGACCGTTGGCTCACAAGATTCCGAGCGACCTTGCTCGGCCGGTACCCGAGTCGCGAAACAGCTTCGAGCACGCGGGCCCGGGTCGGTGCGGCAACATGCGAGGCTTTGTTAACGACGCGAGAGACAGTTTGGTGGGAGACCCCGGCAAACGTGGCGACGTCGTAGAGAGTCACAGAATCGGAACGAGAATGAGAGCGGGAAGACATTCAGAAGAGCCTAGCGAGCAGGATACCAGAATAGAGGCAGACGTAAACAGTATTGAACCTTGACACAAACCAGAGACATCATTCAATTGTTATCGCTAACAGATTTTATTCATTCTCTCTATTTCCCCCCTCAATTACCCATGAAAATCCGCTCATCGCGCTTTTTCCCGTTCCTGATACGGCTTGCTGCCGCTGGTGTTCTGGCTTCGGCGTTAACCGCCTCAGCTGCTACGACGATTCGATGGTTGATCAGCGCGGCGCTGTTAATCTTTCTGTTCCAGTGGGAATCGTTCTTATGGCCGTTGATCGCCACGCGGTCCGAGAATATGAAAGTGATCCCGGTCGCGCTGGCCGGGTTCGAAGAACGATATGTAACCCTCTGAAATGAGCTGTTTGCCGCTGCGATCGTCGCGGCGCTGATCCCGCTCATCATTCTTTTGCCGTTGCAGCGATTTTATGTCGAGGGCGTTACGGCTGCGGCGACCAAAGACTAGCCTATCACCTCAACCTTCAGAACACGCACGCCTAACTATTATGAGACCAGTTATTTTTGATACCGATATCGGCACCGATGTAGACGATATCCTTGCTCTTGTTCTTCTGGCCAAAGCGCCCGAGCTCAAATTGCTTGGCGTCAGCACTGTCTATGGGGACACGTCGTTTCGCGCAAAAATCGCAGCGGCCACGACGCACCTGTTGGGGCGGGAAGATATCGAAATTATTCCGGGAGAACAGTACCCGCTGAGCGGGCGCCAGGTCCACTGGGCCGGGCACGAGGGCGAAGGGGTCCCGCAGGTGGATTCGTTTGAGGTCAAAGCAAAGCAGTCCGCTCCGAGTTACATCGGCGAAACCGCGGAAGCAATGGAGGGTGAGCTTGAAGTGATTGCAACCGGTCCGCTGACGAATATCGCCAGAGCGTTTACCGTGGCACCTGCATCGTGCGCGAGAATCAAGCACCTCTACATCATGGGGGGCGCATTTTGGATGGACCGGGCAGAGCATAATATCAAGTGTGACGCGGACGCTGCTCGAGCGGTGTTCAGCAGCGGGATTCCGATGACGGTGATCAGCCTGGACCTGACGCTTAGAGTCTGGCTGGGCAAAAATGATCTCCAGCAGATCGCCGCGCTGCCAAACGGGCTTGGACCGTTGCTGGAGAATCAGCTGATTCGTTGGTGGGAATATCGGCATGTCGAAGGAAGCAGCCCGCACGATCCACTCGCAGCCCTTGCCATGGTGCGGCCGGAACTGTTTCGATTTGAGAATTACGATATCGATGTGCACGACGAAGCGAGCGCTCCAGGGTTCACGACAGTTGTAAATCAACGGACCGGAAAGATCCGCATCGGTGTAGATGTGTTCGCGCGGACAGCGGAACAGGAGATCGTGAAGCGAATCGTCGCGTGAGGAGGTCGCGGAGGAAATAGAGCACACAGAGGGATGGATTCACCACCAAGGCACAAAGGAAACAGAGGTGGATTTAGGATTTTTGAGTCGGAATTCGCATCAATTAATAATCGGGGGCGGGGTCTTCGCTCGGAATCCCCCCGAAACCTCGAACCCGGAACATCTCTATGCATAGCATGACAGGACACGGGCGTGGACAGGCGCTCAGCCAGGGCACCAAAATCACTGCAGAGATCCAATCCGTTAACAAACGCCAGACCGAAATCCTGGTTAATCTTCCTTCCGCGCTCGCATCGATGGAGAGCGAGGTTCGCGCAAAGATCGATCGCAGTTTGCACCGAGGCCGTGTGCTTGTCGCAGTCTCCGCCTCCGGAGTTGCAGGACGAAATCAGCCCGTTATCGATACGGAGCTTGCGCACAGTTACGTTGCTCGCTTCAAACAGCTCCAGAAAGATCTCGCGTTGCCGGGTGAAATTACGATCGAAACGATTCTTCGGTCACCCGGAGTGATTTCCACATCCGAACAGGGACCCGTCGATGCGGCGATCCGTTCGGCTGTCGACGCCGCGATCGACATTGCTCTGGAGCGTCTTCTGCAAATGCGCGCGAAAGAAGGAGCGAACCTTAAAAAAGATTTGCTTAGCCGGATCCGGTCGATCCACCAGTCCGTTGCGAAAGTTCGTAAGCTACAGCCGCGCGCCGCAAAGCGGTATCGCGCTCTGCTTCTTGAACGCGTTCAGAAGATCGGGTTAGAGATCGATGTCGACGATGCTCGACTCACCAAAGAGGTTGCCTTCTTTGCCGAGCGATCCGATTTCTCAGAGGAACTGAGCCGGCTTGAATCGCACCTGGATCAGTTCATCGCGACTGCAAACAAGGAAGAGGCCATCGGCCGGACACTCGAATTTCTGTCCCAGGAAATCGGGCGCGAGTTGAATACACTCAGCGCCAAAGCGAACGACGCTGAGATCTCGCAGATCGTGGTTCACTGCAAAGCGGAATTGGAAAAGGTTCGTGAGCAAGTGCAAAATGTAGAATGATGCGCCTATGAACATCGTTCTTGGAGTTACCGCTTCCATTGCTGCGTACAAGGCTGCGGACATCGCCAGTAAATTGACCAAGCAGAACCACGCGGTCCACGTTGTGATGACGGCCGGCGCGACCCAATTCGTTACTGCACTTACTCTGCAAACTATGTCCCGGCATCCGGTCACCACAAATATTTTCGATGAAAAGATCAGCTGGCACCCGGGTCACATCGAACTGGCCGATAACGCAGATCTCATTCTCATCGCACCGGCGACCGCTGATATCATTGCGAAGATCGCGCATGGATTCGCCGATGATGCGTTGACTTCGATCGTTCTTGCAACCGAAGCGCCGCTCCTGATGGCACCCGCGATGAATGGAAAGATGTGGCTGAACGCCGCAACGGTCGCGAACGTTGCGACGCTGCAGAGTCGCGGCGTCGAATTCATCGGTCCTGATGCGGGAATGCTTGCGTGCGGCTACGAAGGGATCGGCCGGCTCTGGCCGGTGGACGAAATCGTCGCGAAGGCGCTTGAATACAAGAAGCGGCACTGAGATTCGTCGAATGGTTTCAACAAAAAAACAGGAGGAGAGAGCTATCTCCTCCTGTTCCAGAAAACAACTGATATGAAGTGTTTTTAAAGGTCTACTTCTTGGCGGAGCTTTTCTTCGCCGGAGTAGCCGCTTTCTTAGCAACCTTCTTCGCCGGAGCCTTCTTCGCAGGCGCTTTCTTGGCGGCAGGTTTCTTGGCGGCTGGTTTAGCGGCAGCTTTCTTTGCAGCTGGCATCAGTTATCCCCCCTTTCATTCCGCAGTTGCGGAGGATAAGAAATCAATGTCATCCAGATCGCTTCACTAACGAACAATTGTTCCATCGTCAATGAGAATTTGTTAGATCGTTAAATTTTTATGTAATTCGATTACTCGACATCGACCTTGCTCCGCCGATAGTGACTCCGTTATGAACCAATATCTCGATGCTGCGATCAACGCGGCTCGCGCAGCCGGCGCACTGGTCCGCGAGAATTTCGGCCGGCCGCTAACGGTGAATGTTGAAGAGGCGCACGACATCAAGCTGGAGCTTGATGTGCGGTCACAGGAGCTGATCACAAAAATACTTTTAGAGAAATTTCCTGATCACGCGATCCTCGGCGAAGAAGGGAACGAAGAAAATACGTCCACCAATTTCGAATGGGTGATCGATCCGATTGACGGCACGGTGAACTACTTCTACAGCATTCCGCACTTCTGCGTCTCGATCGCGTTGCGAGAAAAAGGCGAGATCATCGTTGGTGTTATTTACGATCCGATTCGAGAAG
>CAZMNG010000524.1:0-4010 GCA_964567505.1 uncultured Chthoniobacterales bacterium | reverse complement strand
AGTCCTGGAGCGGTTTCCCGGGTCGCAGACCCCTCGAGTTGAGAAAGTCGGGTTAGTGCCGAGTTCGAGGACGATTGATTTAAATGACCAAGATTGAGGATCGATTAGGGTTCGACTACGAGGTGGACCACGGATCCGGAAAAAAGCTCGCGGAAGATGGCCCGGGACGACTTGACAGGGCCGGTTCCGGGATGTAGAAATTCGATCCCGCGCTTTTCAAAGAAGGGCAATCTATGGCTGATACTCAAATCATTTTGAAAGAAAATGTCCCAGGTCTGGGGGCCGAGGCGGACGTTGTCAAGGTTCGTAAGGGCTTTGCCCGCAATTATCTGATTCCCGCCGGAAAAGCCTTCGAAGTGACTCCTGCCAATTTAAAACACCTCAATCAGCTGAAGGCGAAGCGCGCAGAACGAGAAGCTCGGGAACTCAACGAAGCCGAAGAATTCGCCCGCAAGATCGGGAAACTGAAACTCGAGTTCACTCTGGAAACGGGCGAAACTGGAAAAGCGTTCGGATCCGTGACATCGAAAGACATCGAAGAAAAGCTGCTGTCAGAGCACGGAATCACGATCGATCGTCACAAGATCGACCTTGAGCGCCCCATCAAAGAAAGCGGTGAGAAAGAAATCCCGATTAAACTTTACCACGAAGTCGCCGCCGTTCTTAAGATCGAAGTTAAAGCTTTCACTCCGACGACGCCCGCGCCCGCACCTGAGGCGACCGAGCCGTCCGAGGCAAAATCTAAACCAAAACGCAAGACGACCACCCGGGCTGGAGCCTGATCACTCATGCCGCCTGGTTCCCAAGGTTTGCTAAAAACTGCGGAGAATCCCAAAGAAGCTACCGGGACGGCCACCGGGGCACGAAGGCAGAGTTATTCACAAGATCCTCACAACCCGTTCGCTATGCGCGAGGTTCCTCGTTCCCTCCCGTTCAGTGAAGATGGTGAGAAAGGTGTACTCTGTTCCCTGCTGCTTTCTCCGAGGGAAGTCGCCGATATTTGCGTTTTGCGTCTCCGTTCGGATGCGTTCTACATCCCGGCGCACGAAATTATTTACAACCTCGTGCTCGAGTTCGGGGAAAAGCGAAAGCCGATCGATTTCGTTTCCATCAAACAGGCGCTGAAGGACCGGAACCAACTCGACGAGATCGGCGGCCCGGAATACCTGAGCGACCTCTATAACTTTGTCCCCACCTCGGCCAATGCCGCATATTACATCGACATCGTTCGCGAAAAGTACGTCCTGCGCCGATTGATCAATACCTGCACGAAACTCTCGACACAATGTTACGACCAGCAAGGGGACCTCGAACCGTTACTCGACGAGGCTGAGAAGGAGATTTTTGCGATTACTGGGGAACATGTCAAAACGGAGATTGTGCCGACCAAAGATCTCGTCATGGAGGCAATCGAACAGATTGAAAAGCTGTATGAGAACCGTGGATCAGTGACTGGGCTTGCGACAGGGTTCGTGGAGCTGGATCGGATGACCAGTGGGTTGCACCCGGCAGAGATGATCGTCATTGCGGCGCGTCCCAGCATGGGCAAGACCGCGTTTGCAATGAATATCGCCGACTATGTCGCGATGGAGCTCTCAAAGGCGGTCGCTGTCTTCAGCCTTGAAATGAGCAGCCAGCAGCTCGTGCAACGAATTCTTTGTTCGCGCGCCAAAGTCGATCTGCAGCGCGTCCGCAACGGATTTCTATCGGAACGCGATTTTCCGAATCTGACGGCTGCGGCATCGAAGGTCGCTGCGTCAAAAATGTTCATCGACGATACGCCGGGGCTGACGATCACCGAACTTCGGGCCAAGGCGCGCCGCCTGAAGTCGCAAAATGATATTCAGCTCATTGTCATCGATTATCTGCAGCTGTTGCGCTCTATGAGCCGCAGAGCGCAGGACAACCGCCAGCTTGAAATCGCCGAGATTTCGTCCGGGATCAAGGCGCTCGCAAAAGAATTGAGTCTGCCGATCATTGTGATTGCGCAGTTGAACCGGCAACCCGATACGCGCGCCAAAGAGGGCGGCCGCCCGCGCCTGAGCGACTTGCGCGAGTCGGGCTCCATCGAACAGGACGCTGATCTGGTGGGACTGCTTGTCAGACCGGAATATTACGAAACGGACGACGAAGGCAAGCAGGAGCGAGCCGGCGAAGCGGAGTTGATCATCGCGAAGCAACGAAACGGCCCAACCGGCGATGTACCGTTGACGTTTTTGAAGCAGTACACGCGTTTTGAGAGCCGGTCGCGGGAGCGGTAGAGCGGTCGAGGTTCCGGTTCGAGGTTCGAGGTTCCGGGTTCGAGGTTCGAGGTTCGAGGGCGCAGGCCGACTGATATCCCGTCTCCGACTTCTTAATTCTGCCTTCCGCCTTCTGCCTTTCCCCTGATATCCCGTCTCCGACTTCTTAATTCTTAATTCTTAATTCTTAATTCTTAATTCTGCCTTCTGCCTTCTCCCTTCCGCCTTTCCCCTCCCCCATCCCAAAACTTCGGCTTGTATTTTTGGCAGACGTGACCACTATATGTTGTGGATCGGGATTCCGATTACACTCAAAAATGCGATGCCCTAAATGCGGAAACCTTGAAGACAAGGTTATCGATTCGCGCTCGGCGAAGGCTGGCGCGGCGATTCGTCGGCGTCGCGAATGTCTCAAGTGTCAGAACCGGTTCACGACTTACGAAGAGATTGAACGCCGGGACCTGCGCGTAATCAAGCGAGATGGACGCCATGAACCGTTCGATCGGCAGAAGCTCCTGGGCGGAATGGTTAAGGCCTGCGAAAAACGTCCGGTCAGTTATGACGCCCTCGAGCGTGCCGTCGAGGAGATTATCCAGGAACTCGAGCACACGTACGATCACGAGGTTCCAACGCATGCGATTGGGATTCGTGTGATGGAACGACTCCATGCTCTGGATGAAGTTGCTTACATTCGCTACGCATCGGTTTACCGGCAATTTCAGGACATCGGCGAATTTATTCACGAGATTGAATCGCTTGGCCGCAAGATCAAGCGCAATACTCTGCAACCGGATTTGTTCGTACCGTGATAGCATTACGCGATTTCCTCCCCTTCCTTCGGCAAGGCGCGAATGAACAGTGTTCCATTCGTCATGAGTGGCTCTGCTCGTGCCTCTATCGAGCCGCTGAGAAAGCCGGCTACAGCCGGTGGTGGCTGGCAGAGCATGTGGCCGCGACCGTGCTCACTTACTTGTCCAGAACATACGAAAAGAACGTTATCGCGGAAAGCGAATTGCGTGCGGTCATCCTGGCAGCGCTCCAGGCTATCGGGTATGCTGAGGTTGCGCTGCGCCTGGACGCCGTTGCTCCGCCGTTCGAACTTTCTCTCAGCCAGGTTGCTGAGGAAGCCGGACCCGGTTATGAGCTCGCATTTTTTCAACTGTTGCAGGACCGGATTCAGTCGGCCTTATCGGAGGGCTGGTCGAATATTTCCGTGCACGGCTTGCAATCGTGCGTGAGGCAATTGCAATCGGCGAAAACCTGGAGTCGGGAATGCTCGCGCCTGCGAAGCGAAATTGTCAATTTCTTACGTGGACATCTTCAGCGAGCGGGCCTGAAGAATGAAATCATTTTAACAATCCGATGACTCTCTTCGAAAAAATTGTTGCTCGTCAGATTCCGGCGAAGATCATCGCGGAAAACAACGACCTGATCGCTTTTCACGACGTCAATCCCCAGGCACCGGTGCATGTGCTGCTGGTCCCAAAAAAGCCGATCCCGCGCCTTGCCGAAGCGGAGGACGAAGATGGTCCTTTATTGGGGAAGCTGCTGTTGAAAGCTCGGGAACTGGCGAAGGAACTGGGAATTGCGGAAACCGGATACCGAGTGGTTATCAATAGCGGACGCAACGGCGGCGAGACGGTACCCCACTTGCACGTGCATCTCCTTGGCGGACGGCCGCACCGATGGCCGCCGGGCTAGCCTGAGCGCAATGACAGGACATTGCGGAACCATTTTTAAAAAAAGAGTTTTGCCCCACCTGTGCCGTTT
>CAZMNG010000523.1:0-4013 GCA_964567505.1 uncultured Chthoniobacterales bacterium | reverse complement strand
TCGATCTGGGAAGCGATCGACGCCACGCCCGCGATGGACCGGAAATGGGCTCCATCAGCGCACCAAAGTATCGGGCGGCCAGCAGAAAGCTGTAATCGGATCGATCATCGAGGCTATCAATGAGCTTCAGCCAATCTTCGACAATGTCCGTCGGCGGGAAGATATCGTTCTCTGCATATTCTGTGTTGAACGAAACCAGCAGATCCGATTCGCTGATTCCTTCTTCCTGGGTCGAATTGATTGCACGCTTGATCGCCAGTTCTTTTGTTCGTTCGACGATCGACGCGATAATTGCACCGCTCACCAGGTCGCCCCGGTAAAGCGTTTCGCGCTTCCCGCTTCGCAGAATGACATCCAGAAACCGGTTATCGTCTCGCCGTGAAAATTGCGCTTCGACCACCTTGTCAATGAGATAGGAGACCGCCTGTGCCACGCTGCCGGTTTGCTTGATCAAGTCCGGATCGTAAGGCAGATCCTCTTCCAGGTAAATTTTGTAAATCTCGCGGGCTGCTTCGCGATCCGGGCGATCGACCTTGATCTTACGATCGATGCGCCCAGGGCGCAGGATTGCCGGATCGATCAGGTCCGCACGGTTCGACGCGAGGATAATGACCACCTCGTTCAACGACTCGATTCCGTCCATTTCGGTGCAGAACATCGGAACGAGCGTTGACAAAACGCTGGAGTACCGGCCGGCGCGACGAGTGCCGAGGATGCTTTCAGCCTCATCAATAAAGACAAACGGCAGGAACCCTTCCTTCCGCTTTTCCCGGGCAGTGGCAAAAATTTCGCGAACCATTCGTTCCGATTCGCCCACCCACATATTGAGGATCTCCGGTCCTTTGATATGCATAAAGAACTGTTGCATATCTTCGCCGGTCTTTTCCTTCAGCTGGCGGGTCAAATTGTAGGCAGTCGCCTTGCCGATTAACGTTTTGCCGCACCCTGGCGGTCCGTACAACAGAAAGCCTTTCGGAGTCTGGTGCCGGAACCTGGTAAAAAGGTCCGCGTGCAAGAGCGGCAGCTCGATCGCATCCTTGATCGCGGTGAGAGCTTCCTCCTGGCCGCCGACTTTGTCCCAAGGCAGTTCGGGGACAGTCTCGAGGTAATACTCGTCCGATTTCGAGCGGTTAAGCACCTCGATCGCGACCCGATAATTCGAATCCACCCGAATTTCGTCGCCGACTTTAAGGACCTCCTTCATCAGGTCCTGACACCTTTGCAAGACGACAGATTGCACGCCATGGTCCATGCCGACTCGCAGACGATCGGAGCCAATGAGTTCCGTGACCTTGGTCACCGGGCCTGACAAATCGTAGCCCAAGTCACCCACGATCACGTACGCTTCGTTGACCAGAACGCGTGTTCCTTTTTTGAGCCGCGAGATACTAATCCGCGGATCGACATTGCAGTAATAGTCGGAACCTCCCACCACGATCTGTGCAGTTTCCTTGTTAGGACTGCCAAGATAAGTCCCAATCCGGTTCGCTGGTGAAGTCACCTTCTTAATGACCTCGTCAAGTTTCTCGATCGTGTGCCGAGCCTCAGTGATCATCTCTTCCTGCTCGGCAAAATTGGATCGCAAATCGATCAGCTCGCTTCTTGTGGGATCCCCCGGAGGGAGACTGGCAATAATTCTCTCCAGGTATTCGAGAGGAGTTGCAGGCTCAGAACCAAAACCACCATATTCGGGTGCTCTCTCTTCGTTCATCTGTACATCTTAGTCGCTACGACGTTGGACTATAAGCGGATTCCGAATCCGCCGCAAACCAGGACTTACGTACCGTGGTTGAATTTAATCGGGATACCTGTTTTGGAGCGAGCGTGTTCGTGAAGAAGCCGGGCGATTTGACGGATACGCAGAATCGCCAATTGGAAATCCGCGCCGGTCTGGCGTGTGCGTGCGAAGGTACAACCCGTCTCGAAAAAGGCTGCTCCAACCAGACTAAAAATTGTTATGCTACCCTCGGAGGAAACCGCCTTTGGCGAAATTCCGTTGCCCGGCCCGGTCGATCAGCGATCAGTATGGCCATGATTAAGAAAGCGTTGCATCAATTTCGGGATTACTGATATTGGTCGCTTATGTTAGACACCCTTAACCGGCCAAGAAGGGACGCTGTTCGTCCGGTTTCCCGGGAGCAATTTACAAACGCGTTTCACTGGATGTTGCTCGCGCGCGCTGTCGAAGAGAAATTGGCGAGCCTGTGGCGAGCCGGGAAAATATTTGGCGGCGTTTATTTAGGCAAGGGCCAGGAGGCGGTGAGCGCTGCGCTCGGCGTGGTGTTGGAGCCGGGCGATATCTTCGGGCCGCTGATCCGGGATCAGGCAGGCCGGCTGGCCTTTGGCGAAGCGCCGATTGATGTCTTTCGAGTCTACTTCGGTTCACGGACCGGATTCAGCCGAGGACGCGATGGGAATGTGCACCGAGGCAAACCGGCTGAAGGGTATCACGCGATGATCAGCCACTTGGGATCACTTATTTCGGTCGTAGCCGGGGCGCTGCTTGCGCGGCGTTTCAAAGGGGACACCGGCGTCGTCGGCGCAACGACCATCGGCGACGGTGGAACTTCAACCGGAGCTTTTCACGAGGCGATAAATATGGCCGCCGTTGAGAAATTGCCTCTGGTCGTCGTCGTTGTGAACAACCAATATGCTTTTTCGACGCCGAACAGCCGGCAGTTCGCCTGCCGGGACCTGGCGGACCGGGCCGCCGGATATGGTGTGGAAGGCCATTCAGTCGACGGAACCGATCTCGCCGAGTGTCTGGAAGTGCTCGGCCGCGCCACCGGGCGCGCCCGTGCGGGGCACGGGCCCCAAGTGATCGTGGCCAGCTGCCTCCGATTGACAGGCCACGCTGAGCACGACGATGCGTTTTACATGGACAAGAGTTTGTATCAGACACCGCTGGGCCGGGACTGCATGAAAGTGGCGGAGCAGTTTTTGCTGGAGAGACGCTGGGCCGACCAGAGTTCCCTCAACGCCTGGACCCAGGCCGCCAAGGTACAGGTGGAAGAGGCCGTCACCGATGCGCAGCGCGAACCGCTCGCCGATCCGAGCATTGAAACGTGGTGCCCGTACGCAACCGCAAAAATCGCGGATGCACTTTTGGCTCGATGAGTATCACCTATCTCGACGCGATTCGGGAGGCGCAGGCCAAGGCTCTCAGAGACAATCCACGTGTTTACATTTACGGACAGGACATCGCTACCTTTGGTGGTGCGTTCAAGGCAACCAAGAACCTGGCCAAGGAGTTTCCCGGTCGCGTTCTGGACGCTCCGATCAGCGAGGATGCGATGGTCGGCAGCGCAATCGGTGCTGCAATCGAAGGGATGCGCCCAATCGTCGAGATGCAGTTTGCAGACTTTTCCGCGGTGGCGTTCAATCAGATCGTAAACCAGGCCGCAACGCTCTACTGGCGGACACAAGTGGCTTGCCCGATCACGATCCGATTGCCGTCGGGAGCGAACCCTGGGAGCGGCCCGTTTCATAGCCAGACTCTCGAGTCGATTTACAGCCACTTCCCCGGTTTGGTCGTCATGACCCCTGCAACGGTGGAAGACGCCTATACGATGTTATTGGAGGCGATCGAAGTCGATGATCCGGTAATCTTCTGCGAGCACAAGTACCTATATAATCGGTTGAAAAGCGACGCGCTGCCGGAGAGCAATCTGCCATTCAACACCGCGCGAATTGCCCGGGCCGGACGAGACATTTCGATTGTCGCCTACAGTTCGATGGTGCACGAAGCGCTGAGCGCCGCGGACCATCTGCACAAGGAGAATATTGACGCCGAAGTGATCGATCTCCGCTGCATCAAACCGCTCGATATCAATACGGTGCTCGCTTCTGTTGCGCGCACTGCGCGGCTCCTGTGCGTCGGCGAGTCGTGGCCGTGGGGCGGCGTGAATTCAGAAGTGATCGCTTCGGTCGTTACGCAAGGGTTCCATCTGCTGGATGCCCCACCTCAGCGTATTAACAGCAAAGACACGCCGATTCCGTTTCATCCCAACCTT
>CAZMNG010000522.1:0-4014 GCA_964567505.1 uncultured Chthoniobacterales bacterium | reverse complement strand
CCTGCGACCCACGGATTAGAAATCCGTTGCTCTATCCGGCTGAGCTAAGGGCGCTCTCCTAAGAGAAATCGCTTTTTTTACAATTGTCGGACTTGCTTTTTCTACACCGCATTTCTACACTTGGCAAAAAATCGACCGGGCGTGCGAGGAGCTTAAAATCAAGCGTTTCACCCATCACGACCTTCGGCACCTGTTTGCCAGCAGATGCATTGAGAGCGGCGTATGACAACATTCACAATTCAGGTTACGAGAGATGAAGACAGGTGGACTGCCCGCGGGCTCGACATCGATCAGCATTGAGAAGGTCTTCGAGTTCTTTTCTCATTTGCTACCTTGAGGCATTCTGATTCAGCACTTCCGTCACCCACTGGGCGAGTTTTTTGCGCTGTCCTTTTGCCGCCTTAACCCAGGCGCTTTTGTCGCTGGGCGTAGCGCGGATATGCAGGAACGAGGTCGCCCGCTCCTCGTTTTGGACCGGGGCTTCATTCGTATCTTGGAAAGTGTCCATGTTAAGCCTCGGCCAAATAGTGCACTCGGCGAATGTGCCGCCACGGAATGAGATCGATAAATCCGCTGTCATCGACGATCACTAAGGCGTTGCCTGCAGCGTTCGCGTGATCGTGCGTAGCGATCGAGTATGCGAGGTCTTCTGCGACGTCGACAACGAATGGGACGAACGGAGTTGCTTTGAGGAGTCTCTGAATCTCTTCTTTCATGTCTTTCTTTCCGAGTACCGCTCGGTCGGGTTGTGATTACGGCAATAGACTCCCAGATTGTTAATACATTGTCAGCACAAAATATCAGATTCTCCCCACCGTTTCCGTTGCGGCGCCGCGGGGAACGGTTGGTAAGTGGTACTTATTTTTCGGAATTCCGGATTTCTGGTAAAAGTTGCAGCGGGCGTGGAAACGGACGGTAAGTGGTTGGAAACATCCCGGCGCCGGGAGGTTCTTGGTTTCAGTTGTTGCAGCAGCCATCGCCATCGGAAAATATCCTCACCCGCATCAAATCGCTGATCGAATTCTTCAGCGGTTTTGGCTTTCCTAATTGTCCTCATGATATGGTGCCTCTTCTTTTGAACCTCCAATTCATCGTTGCAAATTTTAGAAGGCGCCGATTTTTTGCAGATTCTCGTTCAGTGAACCGAGCATCACCAACTACCTTTTGAAGCGCGAACATCGCCTCTAAACGTTGAACGCAAGACGTCTCCTAAATATGCAAAGGCCATCCGACACCGGCGTTAGATTGACGTCAAAACTTCCGTCCTTGGTGAACGCCAGGAATGCTGCAAATATTGAGAACAAGCTGCGGCGGCGATTGTGTATCGAGTTGCCGTTTGGTTTTATCGTGCTGCTCTTGAGCCTAGTGAGCGGCGAAGGGATCAAGGCTTGGCTGCACCTGCCTATTCCTGGCAACGTGTTAGGTCTCTTTGTTCTTCTAATCTGCTTTCGCCTCCGATTGATCCCACCGCAGCTTGTCGAGGAAGCTTCCAACCGACTGCTTTTTGTCCTCCCCGCACTCTTCATTCCGATCTACGTGTTGGCAATCGGCGGGGGGCAACTCTGGTCAAAGATGAGCTGGGTCCTCTTACCCACGCTACTTGCAGCTACCGCAAGTCTCTGGACGTTTGTCGGCCATCTCGCTCAATACCTGTTGCGCCGTTCGTTGCAAGATGAATGAGTTCCTCACCACTGTCTTCTGGTCGGCACTGACGCTGGTTGTGTTCTTCGGTTGGCGGCGGTTATTTCTGGCGCTTAAGCATCCACCACTTCTTCACCCGATTCTTTGGGCTACTCTGGCGGTCGTGCTTCTTCTGGCGCTAGACCGACATCCAGTGGCAGCTTACCGCGAGGAATCCGCTCCGCTTGTCTGGTTGCTAGGGCCAGCCGTTGTTGCGATGGCAGTGCCTATCTGGCAGCGGAGGGAGATGATCGTCTCTAATTGGAAGGCATTGTTGCTGGTAGTCGCTTTGGGAATTGCCTTTTCAGCCTTTAGCGTCCTTCTGCTCGGTCCCTTTTTTGGATGGCGACAGGCGAAGAGCCTGGTGCCCAAGTCCGTCACAGCACCCGTAGCTTTAGGGATTATCAAGGAAGTCTCTTTAGGCAGAGCGCCTCAGGATCAATTGATTGAATCATTGTTGGCCGTTGGCATTATGATCTCGGCTCTATCCGGGGCGGTCCTTGGCCCGGTAGTCCTGCGACTGACTGGAGTACGTGATCGTCGGGTGGTCGGCTTGGCTTTAGGATGCGCCAGCCACGGCGTGGGTACCGCCCGCGCGTTTGAGATCGACTCTACAGCTGGAGCTTTCGCCTCGGTCGGAATGAGCTTAACGGCCATTTGTGCAGGCTTCGTCCTGCCATGGCTCCTGCGCTGGATATAGCGTCACAATTCTTCTGTATCCGCCGAGTAAACAGCACGGCTGGCGGCGGGCGTAAGTTCCGCGATTCGACTGACTGGAAAATCACCCAATCCCGGCAGGACGGAACCCAGATCCGCAGGCAGAGCGAATAGCGGCAAAGGCGTCAGCGCTGGGGCCGCATCTCCCGGAGTTCGTAGCCCTGGCGCCGCATCTCCCGGAGGCCGAGCGGGCCGCGGTCGTGGCGGAGGCCCTGGCAGCGGTGGGCGCTATCTTCGAGCACCGCACGCAAGCAGCGCTTTGGCGGGAATTCGCCCCGGCATGGGACCAACCTGGATATATCGATGAAAGAATGGCACGGAGATGGATCCTTCCATCATCGTGCCGGGGCACGGCAACCTGGGTGGCATTGAGATCGCCAGCGCTGTGCGGGATTACTTCGTTGCGGTACAAAATATTGTAAAAAAGACCAGCAAGGAGAAGCGCGCGCCAGAGGAAATCGTCTCCAAAGCGAAGCCCGAGGTCCTGGCTAGCTATCCGACTTGGGAACATCCCCGGTTCATTGATCCTGCAATTCTGTGCGCCCCGACCGCACTTTGACTATGAGCTGATCCGCATCGAAACTGGCCGTCTTGACCATGCCCGCACATTCTTCGCCCATCCAATTAAGAGCCGCTGACCCTCTGCCGCAGTTTGATGCGCTGCGACGACCATTGAGCGAATGGCTCCTGCTACCAATGCTGGCAACGGTGCAGTTCACGGTTGCTGTCGACTTTGTCATTATGATGCCCCTAGGACCGCAGTTGTTGTGCATCTTTGGCATCGATACACCCGCTTTTAACTTCGTGCTACACCCAAACCGCTCAAAAGCCCGCCAAAAGCCTCAGTAACCCCGACACGAGCCTTTCAAGGAGGCACCCTTATGACAAATAAAGCTGCGATGCACCAACAACCCGATGTCTGGCGTGCCTTTACCAAACCACGAGGAACCCGCGACCCTGAACTCACGCTGGGTGCCCGCGCTCAGTCCTTCCCGGACCAAGGCAATTTGCGCCTTCTGGATCCGGAGGCCTTCATTCAAAAGGCTCTCGAACTCTCGGCCAGCGATCGCTACCTCGAAAAAGGCACCCAGAATAAAGTCTCGGACACAACCGAATGAACAACTGGAGCGAAAAGAAGCTACTTTCGTCGGAGGAATGGGATTTTAGGGGAATCTCGAAACCCGAGATATGGATTTGCTGGACCTATGAATTCGCAAGAGAGGCGGTCCGAATGGATTCACGCCTATTGAGACCGACTATGGAATGGAGAGCCGGCGCGCCCGAAAGCTTTCAAGAGCGCCTTGAATATCTGAGACAGCACCCATTTATATCCATCGGCGGTTGGCTCGGACTCCTTTCCCCTGAGTGGCCGGATAGGCCATACCTTTTCCTTGCATCTGACGAGCGAATATCAAGAATTGAACAACTGCGTAAATATTACTCGACTTTGCCAGCATCGCCTATTGCGGCGCATTTGCGACATCCACTAATTCCTGTGAGGTCGAAAGTCGATTGGGATTTAATCGGTCCGATGCTTGAACATCAGTGGAATCGCTCACCGGACAAAATGAGCATACCCAACGTCACGGTGGGAGAAGGCTCGGACAAAGTTACAAC
>CAZMNG010000521.1:0-4027 GCA_964567505.1 uncultured Chthoniobacterales bacterium | reverse complement strand
CTGAGGTTACATCCGCAGATTCCGACCAAACCACGGAGATGTCCAGGAACCAAAAAAAAGTGCGAACCGTCATTTTTCACACCCCGTGAAAAATGCACACCCAGCTCCGACATTCGTCGGAGTTAATGCCGAACCGGCGCAGGCCGGATCGGGGCTAGCCGAAGAATGTGGCGCCACAGGATACGCGGGGCGTCAGAAGGCTTGTGGTTGGCGATGAGAAAGGCTACTCTCAGTCGCTGACCGACAGGACCGTCGGTCGTTAGATTGATTGGCGGTAATCGTGTCTCAGGTTGTTTTCGCACACTTAAAAGGCCAACCGCAAAGTTATCACGGATGAAACTGTCGAACGGCATCCTTACTGCAGCGGGCGTCAGTTGCGTGCTGTGTGTGCTGTTGTCGCTGGCGGCGCTTGGATTGGATAAATTCGCCTATTCGAAAATCGATCCCTACAATGCGCTGGCCCTGTGTCTGGACAATTATTACACCGTGTCGCACTGGGCGTACCTTCTCTACGACCTGTTTCATCTGTTTGTCATCGCGGTTTTTGCGTTGCTCCTGGCCGAATCCGTGAGCTGGGAGGCCTGGATGGGAGGCGGCGCGTCGATCATTTCGACATTGGCAGACATGGGGTCGATCAGCGTGAACACGTTCATCGTGATGGCCGGCCTCAAAGCGATGGCACTGGGAAAACCTTCAGGACTTGTCACTCCGGAGGCCGGATACGAACTCATCGGCACAACGTTCGATTTCGCCGACGCTTCGTTCGGCATTGTCGGAACGATTTTCCTGGGAACCGCTGCCATCAAAGCAACCGGTATGTCGAGAATCGCCGGTTGGTTCCTGCTTGCGAGCCTGCCGGTTGGCTTTCTCCAATTTGCAGAGGTCGGTCTGCGAATGCCCTGGACGCTGTTTGTCGACAGCTGGGTCACACCGCTCGACGAAGTCGTCCAGCAAGTTCTGTTCGGGCTTGCGTTCTGGATTGTCCTCCGCCAACGGCAGGAACGGAATGGCACTGAGCGAGGCTCCGGAGCGATTCGAAATCCGCCGCTTCAAGGCGGCGTCGCCGGTTGAGTTCGCCACGTGGCGGAGGACCAACCGGCCGATTACACAGTGACCACAATCTTGCCGACGTGTTCGTTTGACTCCATGTAACGATGTGCGTCGACAATCTGGGCAAGCTGGAACGTGCGAGCGATCAGCGGTCTCAGTTTCCCGTTCTCGAGGAGTTCGTAGACCCAACGCTTCGCGCGAGTGGCAATCTCAGGATTTTGCGTGATCGAAAACAACGTAAATCCGCGAATTACGAGGTTTCTTCCAATGGTTGCAAACAACGGAAGCGGTGTCGGTTCCGGAGAGAGCGCCCCGTATAGGAAAAGCGTCCCCATCGGCTTTGTTGCCTGAGCTAATATCTCCACTTCCGGTCCGGCGACGGGATCAAACACCAGGTCGGCGCCTGCGCCCGAGGTAAGTTCGAGCACTTTCTCCAGCCAGTTACCCGCCTTCGTGTTGATCACGTGCTTTGCGCCTGCACGCTTTAAAGCCTCCTCTTTCGACGCGTTCCGCGTCGTGGCGATCGGGATTGCACCAACTACATTTGCCAACTCGATTGCCGCCAAGCCAACGCTGCTCGCCGCCGCTGTGATCAACACATAATGACCTTCGCGCATTTTTCCGAACTCGATGAGGCCGTACGCGGTGAGATACTGCATCCAGATTGAGGTGGCTTCGATCGGGCTGAGGTTTTTCGGGTACTTCGCCAATGCATACGCAGGCAAAAGTGCGACCTCGCCGTATGTAGAATATCTTTCCATTGAGAAGGAAGGGACCGAACTGACCCGGTCTCCTGGTTGCAGTCCGGTGACTTCCGGCCCAATCTCGTCCACGGTTCCCGAAGCTTCATAGCCGAGTCCCGATGGAAAAATCGGTTGTTCCAGATATTGGCCGCTGCGGAACATCACTTCAGCTCGGTTCAATCCGATCGCATCGACCTTCATCCGTACTTCGCCCTTCCCGGGGCGAGGGTTGGGCAGATCCTCAATTTTCAAAACTTCAGGGCCGCCCACCTCATGAAAACGAACAATTCTAGGCATGGGCAAAACAATACTCAGAGGTGGGCCGCATGCGAGCGCGGAAAGCGCAGAGGGGACGAAGGACACAGAGAGGAGGATTCACCACAAAGACACAGAGAGCACAGAGACAAAGAGTAACGATGGAGGCGAACCGAACTCCTGCCGTTCCGTGTAGGCACGGTTAAACAAGCCTCTGGACGATCGAAGTCGCAGGCTGATAAAAAGCCGACGTGACCCGGTTCGCATGGCTCCTCACATTCCTCGTTCTCGCTTCGATTTCTGTCCGTGCCCAGCCGGCTTTGCGATGGGCCGCCGATCCTAACAGCAACGCTCCGTACACGTTTTACGGACCCGGTAAGACGTTGACCGGGTTTGAATATGAAATTATCGGCGCCATCGCCCGACGCCTCGGCCGGCGAGCGGAATTTGTGCAGAACGATTGGAACGGATTGATTCCCGGGTTGCACCGCGGCCTCTATGATTGCGTGATCTGCGGCATCGAAATCACGCCTGACAAGGCAGCGGAGGTGAATTTCAGTCTCCCCTATTACTTCACATTTGAACAATTCGTCGCGCGTCGGGGCACACCTTCGATCACGTCTCTGGACCAGCTTCGGAATCGCACCATCGGTACACTGGATCAAACCGCAGCGCTAAAAATGCTGGAAAACACCTCGGGCGTGACCGCGAAAACCTATGACCAGGAAGTGAATGCCTATCAGGATGTCGCGAACGGGCGTCTTGACGGAGTGCTGCTCGATTATCCCATCGCAAAATATTACGCCGCGCCAAACCGGCAGCTGGAACTGTCCGGTCCGCCATTTGGCAAAATCGCGTACGGCATCGCTATCGAAAAGAGCAACCTGGCGCTTCAGGAGCAAATTAACGGCGCGCTCCGCGACCTCATTTCGAGCGGGGAATTGCGAACGATCCTGTCGCGCTGGGGGCTCTGGACCGACACCGTCGCGCAAGCGTTTGGCCAGCCTCTTGAGCCGGCTGCGCCGGATTCCGACTACCGCTTGTTTGTAGCAATGGTCACATCGCAGAGCGGCGTTTGGTCTCATCTGATTAACTACGCGGGCGCGGGTCCCCTTTTGCTTCGAGCCGCATTTCTGACTCTCGCGATATCGGCTTGCGCAATGATATTCGCCATCGCCACCCGGTTGTTGCTCGTTATTTGCCGCGTCTTCGGTCTCCTCCCCGTAAGCTGGCTGACGACAGCCTACATCGAACTCATGCGCGGGACTCCTCTGCTCATTCAGCTCCTGTTCATATTTTACGGTCTCCCAAATGTCGGCATCCGGCTTTCGCCATTCGTGGCGAGCGTGGTCGGACTCGGGTTGAACTATGCCGCTTCGGAGGCCGAAATATACCGGGCCGGCATCCTGTCCGTGGCAGCCGGACAGTGGCACGCCGCCTACGCGCTCGGGCTGACGCGAATGAGCGCACTGCGGTTGATCATCATGCCGCAAGCGGTGCGGCTGATTCTTCCACCGGTCACAAATGATTTCATCGCGCTTCTCAAGGATTCTTCCCTTGTTTCAGCGCTCACCATCATGGAACTGACCGGCGCCTACAACCGGCTCGCGACCGAGACATTTGACTATTTTGGAGCAGGTCTGGTCGTGGCACTGCTTTATTTTGTCATCGGACTCCCATTCGCCCGGCTGGCTCGCGCTCTGGAGAAGCGCTACGGAAAAGAATCCATGGCAGAAAGCTTGCGGTTTCAGGGTTTCCGGTAGCCAGCAACGGTCCCACATGACCCGGAGGAGGACGCAGAGGGGAGAGAGGACACAGAGGGGTGATTCATCACAAAGGCACAAAGGGCACAGAGATTCGGAGAAGAAGTTGATTTTGCTGCGTTTGTATCAACGCAACGTTGCATAGCAGAGTTCGGCTCCATTTCTGAGTTCGACCCCAGTCCAAAAATCCCATCCGAATCTCTGTGGCCTCTGTGC
>CAZMNG010000520.1:0-4028 GCA_964567505.1 uncultured Chthoniobacterales bacterium | reverse complement strand
ATTTCTTTTTGAACGATCAAGGGCAACAGTTGCTCGCAGCGATCGCCAGCTTGTTGACTCAATCGAACCGTCGCAGCCCCTAATAGCCTGGGTTAAATCTCTGTTAGACAGGGGGAAGCAAATCCCACGTGTCGGCAAAACGCCGGCAGTGGGAAGTGTCGCTTTCCAGCATGCATCGCCACGCGACTCCGCTACGGAAAAATGGCTTGTAACTCCGCCGATTAAACCTAGATCAACTGCTATTCGGGTTGAGCAGCATCGGCCTTTAACGATTGCGGTAGATCGATCCGAGCTATACGTCTGGTTTCAACCGCAGGAGCGCAACCAAATGGAAAGCCCAATGCTACCGAAAAAGCTCAAGCTGTCGAGTTCAATGGTAAGTCCCGCGCCGTCTGGGAGTCTTCGAACGTCACGTGGCTCAAGACTACTCCTCGGTCCCGCGCGTCCTGCGATCTCCGACCTAGACAAAATACCGTTTGTGGATCGATCCCTGATAGACATCAAGAAGTATGTGAATTCGATTGGGGAAGCGATGGCTCATGGCGTCGTGTCCATCCTTGCAACCAGGGGCTGCCCGTACGCGTGCACCTATTGCCACAGAATCATGTCAAAGAAGCTGCACTATCGTTCGCCGCAGAATATTTTTGATGAAGTCCGTTATTACTACGATCTGGGCTTTAAACGCTTTTCCTTCGTGGATGACATCTTCAACTTGCGCCGCGATGTCAGCGAGGGCTTTTACAACTTGGTTATTAATAATAACATGAAGTTGCAGATCTTTTTTCCGAACGGTCTTCGTGGGGATATCCTCACTAAGGATCAGATTGATCTCATGGCCGAGGCCGGGGTGGTCAACTTTGCGCTGGCGTTGGAAACTGCTTCGCCACGGCTTCAGAAAGCCATCAAAAAAAATCTGCACCTCGAGAAGCTGCGGGAGAACATTGAGTACATCGTGGAAAAGCACCACAAGAATATGATGCTTGACCTGTTCATTATGATGGGGTTTCCCAGCGAGACCAAGGAGGAGCCGAGCTTACGTTCGACTTCGTCAAGAAGATCAGATGGTTGCACTTCCCGGTGTTGTCTATGGTCCAGATCTATCCGGGTAGCGATATGGTGGATTTCGCATTGGAAAACGGAGTTTCTCCGGAGGCGATCGAACGAGCGCCAACCGTTGAATACCATAACGCGCCTGAGACATTGCCGTGGAGCAAGGAGTTCGCCAAGGAGAAGCAGGTCGAATTCTTCGTTGAGTACTTTTTCAACAGGGATCGACTGCTATCTGTTCTTCCTGTGCAAATGCAGCACCTCCGAGAGGATGAACTCGTGCAGAAGTGCAATAGCGTGTTACCATACGGGATCCAAAACTTCGATACGTTATTGGAGATACTCCAACTGACCCACAACGATCTGGCCGACGTGGAGTTCACACAGGAATGGCGAGTGCCGGAATCGGCGGTTGAGGCGATTGCAACAAAACGGGCGCCGCCCAAAGGGCCTGACGCGTTGCGGATTTTATTGTTAGATTTGTCTACGCGATTTCGTGCCGATCAAGGCCCAGTTTACGCCGTGTTGGAGCAGCCGTTAGGGATGTTGTATCTTCTCACGATGATCAACGAAATGATGGATGGGCGGGCCGTCGGTCGCATTGCCAAGTCGGCAGTTGACTTCGACTCTTTCAGTGAGTTGGAAGGCATTGTTGACGAATTCCAACCCGACGTAATCGGTGCACGCACGCTGTCATGTTATAAAAGCTTCTACCATGAGGCGCTTGGACATTTGAAATCGAGGTACCCTGATGTACCCATTATCGGCGGTGGTCCGTATATGAGCAGCGACTATGCGTGGGCTCTTGATGATCCGAACTTGGACGTGGGCGTGATAGGGGAGGGGGAGTACGCGTTGGTTGAGTTGCTCGAAATGATGTTACGGAACGGCAAGAAGCTGCCGTCTGCAGAGGATTTGGTTACCATAGCGGGTGTCGCCGTGGTGGAAAAATCTTAGCGGGTCTGAATCTTGGAGCGACCGCCATGCGAAAGGGCTTCGATGGACTTGATCCGAACCATCGAGGAGATCCTGACCTCAATTCGCCGGCTTTTGCCCATGAATCCGTGGAGCCAGCGGAGTTGACATATTGGCGCGATCTCACAGCGTTACCGGACCATTTTCAGCTCAATCTATTCGACGGCGACCATTTCTTTTTGAACGGCCAACGGCGACAACTGCTTGCAGCGATTGCCCGCTTGTTGACTCAATCGAACCGTCGCGCCCCCCGTAGTCGCCGCTGTTAAATCACGAACGTACGGGCTAAACGAACTTTACAAGGCGCCTCGCCGGCCTGCATCGCTCGCAAATCTTCAGAGATTTGCGAGCGACGCAGGTTCAGGCTCGGCGTTCGTCCGCACAGCGTCGCCGTAAATGGCGTTCAAGGTAGCATAGGCAGCCTGTCCGACGAAGCGTTCGCTGAATCGGTTCTGCGCGACGAAATGTTGGCGTAGTCGGATCCCGCCTGTGGCTGCTAGATTGGAGCTGGCCCGCAAGGTTAATCGTCTGCCCGAGATTTGAACCCTAAGCTTTCATACACAGGCAGGATGCCTATGCTACGTTAGACTCGGCGTTCGGCCACCCGGCGTGACCGCATATGGCGTTCACCTTCGGGCGATGCAAAATGTCCAAACTCCAGGGCACTTGGACCCGTAAATGGCGCTTAATCCGCTGGAATCGGTTCAAGATGCCCCCTTCCGCCTAGCGTCTCTAATTGGATGTCAGCGATACATCTAACTTTTACATAGTCCAAGGTCAGGCTGCCAACCAGCCTCAGCGAACCTTTTCCCTTTTCGAAGTCTGCTTGGCTGATGTCTGTCGCTTCCGGGTCCAGGGCAAATCCCAATTCGGTCCCCCCTTTGGTATCGGTAAATCGGACGAGTGCGTATTTTCGGTCAATGCATTCTTTCAGCCGCCCAACACTCTTGTCTGGGTGAAGCGAGACTTCAACGGGATGATCGCCTTCACATAGTAGATCGCTGTTTTTCTTCGGATCTCCCTTTTCAGGTAAGCAACGAAGATATCAAGTGGTTGTTGACAGATTCGGAGATAGTAGCTCCGAAGGGGCCCGCAGGCACGGTGATTTTCTTTGCGGCGAATGTAGCTCACGCTTCGTTACCGAATCTCACTCCCTATGCGCGAAGAATTGTTTTCGTAACATACAATCGCATTGATAATCTCCCCGCTGATAATCCGTCTCCGCGGCCGGAGTACATTGCGGGCTCTAGCTTTAAGGCTCTGGAGGAAATTGACGATTTTGGTGCGGAAGAAGTGAGAAAAGCCTGAAGGTTTTGTGTCTCTTATCAAGGTAGAACAGGACTTCGGCGAGACTTCGACGAGCTCAGTCGAGTCGCTCAGTCGAGCCGCCTCCCGGCCTGTTCAGTAACCGTGTGGCCGCAGCTTGTGACGATGCCTGCGCAGGGGCGCAGTTTCCGGGTAGGTATTTCCGGTGGGACCAGCCGTGCGTAGCGTGGTGCAGGCAGACCATCCTTCGCCGACGCTTCGGAGGTCAATAGTGCCTACGCCACTTCAGTAGGTCCTGAGCAGCGGTGGTGGGGATTATTTGTGGTAGGTAACGTCCTATTGACTAGCCGGTTTTTGCTACTCGTTGGGTGCGCGAACTTCCGTCAGCAGCCCAACCTTCCAGGCGTCGCCGTCGTGACGCAAAAGCGACGAGAAATAACCCTTCACTGGTGCGGCAGGCTTGTCCTTAAACTGAATGGTCGCCTCCCATCCTCCAGTAAGCCAAAGAAATTTGCCGAGTTTGCCAATAACTTGAGGTCGGTCTGGATCCTGAGTGATTGAAAGGTCGCTGATATGTTCAGCTTTAAATAGATTTGTAAAATGTTCCTCAATGGCCTTTTGACCGGTATATGACCCTGTGGAACTGACAAGCGTAGCGTTCTCCGTAAAAAGCGCGGCCGCTCCGGCCGCATCCGCGTTCTTGAGTGCGTCGCCTAACTTCGCGACATCCGCCTGAATGG
>CAZMNG010000519.1:0-4029 GCA_964567505.1 uncultured Chthoniobacterales bacterium | reverse complement strand
TATCATATAACTCCGCAAAATTCTCGACCGCTTGCGGTGGTTTCCAACGATCTGCCTCAGTCGGTTTTCCCGGCAGCCGACCGCAACCGCTGACGAGCGCGAAGCTGCAAACGAGCAGGATCCAGTTTAAGGGGCGTAACAGCATTTGGCGTTCTTTTGCTTTGCTATTCCTGTTTCTCTTCGCCCATGGCGTGCAGTCCCATCCTTTGACCGAGCGACCAGCTCTGCATGGTCTCTACCTTCTGGGACTTGAATACGACAAAACCGCCGACCATACCGAAGGCAACCTGGCAAATCACAAACCAAGCCCAGTCCACACGAGCCGCGAGCGTCGGGTTGATCAGATCAAACGTCGGGTAAATCAATCCGGTCCACATCAACGGAGTGATAATACCGCCGAACAGCCACTCGAGTTTTGCGGGCAGCATCGGCAAAAGTACCGTGTAGAGAAGTCCGACAAGAATGGAGAACGTGAGATGGCTCAATATTGCCACTGTCAATCCGGCCGCGCTGAATTCCCGCAATGTCGCCAGGCTTGCGTTCGTAAGGGCCGGCACGCCGGCTGCCGCCATGAGGTTGATCGGATACCAGATGCTATGCTGGGCAACCAGCCCATACCCCATGGCCAGAACTGCCATCGCGGCCCCCCCGGCAAGTCCGCCACGTATTCCGGCTGAATATCGGTGGACTTCGACCGGGATACGGACACGGTGGCTCGATTGGCCAATCCGCAAATTGCCGATGTGACTCTGGGAGACCTTGATCGAGGCCGGACGGCGCTCTGGCGGCGCCAAGGGAATAAGCAGGTGCTGCGGCTTCGGAAATACGCTGCGGAACCAGCCAACCGCAGCGAACAGCCCGATGAGAAAACCGGCCAACGTCACCAGGAGGCTTGTCACTAATCCCACTCCGAGCAGAGTGATCCCGAAGGCGCATAGGAGTGGCCAAGCCGTCGGCGTCGGTAGTTCCACTCCCTCTTCTGAAGAATGTCCGTGTTCTTGTGAGCTCATGCGATCAAGAGTTCCCACCAATGAGGTAGACAACCGTGAAAACGACGACCCAGACCGCATCGACGAAATGCCAATACCAGGAGATCATGATGATGTGCTCGTGGTGATACGGTTTAATCTTTCCGGTCAGATTCAGGATCAGGATCATCAGGATCAGGATGAGCCCGACAACGACGTGACTAGCGTGCAGCCCCACCAGCGAATAGAACGTCGAGCCAAACAGGTTCGTACTGATCGTCAGATGATCTTCGTAAATTAGCTTGTGCCACTCCAGGCCGGTGTACAGCAGGAACCCCATCCCCAGGAGCGCCGTGATCAACCACCACAGATTAAACAGGCTATGGTCTCCCTTGTGCAGATTTTTCTCTGCGAGCACGACCGTAATGCTGCTTGAAAGGAGCACGATGGTGCCCAGAACCGGCAATTCGAGCACCTCGTGCGGGTAGGGACCGGAAAGGCTTTTCCCGATGTAGTAGAGGTATGCCACCACGAAAATCGTGAAGAGCGCCGTTTCCGTCAGAATGACCAGAATCATTCCAACGACCCGCGGAGCGGGGAGCTTCCAGTCTGATTCAATGCCGGCTAAGGTTTGTGAACTCACGCTTTGAGATTTGTGAATAGTGCTGTTGAAAATTTGAGGGCAGAACTCGGAGTAGTGTTTACTCGAATTTCCAATCTGGATCCTCCGGGTGCTTCAAATCCCAAAGCGGACGACGGCTCTTGACCTCCGGCAGCTTTTCAAAGTTGTACTCTGGCGGTGGCGATGTGGTAGTCCATTCCAACGTCCACGCGTCCCACGGATCATCTCCTGCGATCCGCCCTTTGCGTGCCGACCAGAGCAGATTGATGACAAAGCAGATGACACCAGCCGCCTGGAAAATGGCCCCGATGCTCGAAATCAGGTTCCATAGCTCCCAACCGCGTCCCGGTTGATAGGTGTAAATGCGGCGCGGCATGCCCAGGAACCCTGCAAAATGCTGAGGATCGAACGTCAGATGAAACCCGATCGTGAAGAGCCAGAAATGCCAGAGCCCAAGTCTCTTGCCCAGCATCCTGCCAAATGCTTTCGGATACCAGTAGTAGAAGAACGCAAAGATGCCGAAGAGGATCCCGCCCACGATGACGTAATGGAAGTGCGCGATAACAAAATAGGAGTCGTTTAATTGCCAATCAAACGGTGCCACCCCGAGCATCACTCCTGTCAGCCCTGCAATCAGGAACTGGAACAGGAAAGCAATAGCGAAGATCATTGGCAATTCCAAGCGGATCTTTCCGCCGTACATTGTTGCCAGCCAGTTAAAGATCTTGATCCCGGTCGGCACGGAGATAGCCAGTGTCGCCATTGCGAAGAACGTCACGCCGAAGGAATTCAAGCCGACCGTGAACATATGGTGCGCCCAGACACCTGCACTGATAAAGCCGATCAGCACCGTTGCGGCCACCATCATCGGATATCCGAAAATCGGCTTTCGCGAGAAAACCGGCACAACTTCCGAGATCGTGGCAAATGCCGGCAACACCAGGATGTAGACTTCCGGGTGACCGAAGATCCAGAAGAAATGCTGCCAGAGAATCGCTGAACCGCCGGCCTGGGCATCGAAGAACTTCGCACCGAGGTAGCGGTCCAGGGTTAACATGATCTGGGCCGCGGATAGGGGTGGAATAAACACGAGAACCAGAAACATCGTGACGAGAGCTAACCAGACAAACAGCGGCATCCGGTGGAGGGTCATCCCTTTGGTCCGATAGCAAATGATCGTCACCATGATGTTGATACCACCGGTGACGCTTCCCACGCCACTGATGAGGACGCTGAGTGACCAGAAGTCAATGCTATTGCCCTTCGAAAAAGCTGTAGCGGTCAGGGGTGCAATGGCGAACCACCCGGCATCCGGAGCGCCGCTGGCGCCGTAAAGACCGGACCCAGCGACAAAACTGAAAATCAGAAAGAAACCGCTGAAAAATGTGAGCCAGAACGAAAAGGCGTTCAGGCGTGGGAATGCCATGTCCCGGGCGCCGATCATGAGCGGTACCAGGTAGTTGATCATCCCGAAGACAATTGGCATTGCGACCCAGAAGATCATCAGCGTTCCGTGCATGGTGATCAGGGCGTTGAACTCCTCGGGAGAGGTCACTTTCCCGTTCGGAAAAGCGAGTTGGGCCCGAATGGTCATGGCCATGATCCCCGCCACCACAAAGAAAAAGAGGCCGGTCCCGATGTGAGCATTCCCAACTTCTTGTGGTCGACCGTGAAGACCAGATCCTGTACCCAGCCGGTGAGAGTTCCTCGCTCTTCCCCGGGCCTGGCCGGCACGGTCTCGGTCCCTGACTCGGCAATAATCGTTCCGTCAGCCATAGTTTGGTTAGTTCAGCGTTTTAAGGTAGGCCATGATTTCGTCAACCTGTGCCGCATTCAGCTTCATATCCGGCATCAAACAACCCGGTTTAAGCTCCTGCGGGTCGCGCAGCCACGATTTCAGGTTCGCGTCGTCATTTGGAGCGACGCCCGCGCCCAGCGTCTGACGACTCATAAAATGAGTCAGATTCGGGCCGAAGGTCCCGTTCGCGGTCGTCCCGTCAATCGTGTGACAACTTCCACACGTGTTTGTCGTGAACGCGGTCCGACCGGCCTCGGTTGCCGGCATCTGGTTTGGAGGCCGCTGTTGCCGTGTCACCCACTGATCGAAATCGTCCGGAGACTCGACAACGATGCGCAATAGCATATTCGCGTGCTGCGGCCCGCATAGAACGGTGCAATTGCCCAGATATATTCCGAGTTCGCTCGGTTGGATCCACCATTTGTTTTCTCGGCCCGGCACCAGCCACTCTTTGCCGTTCAGCTCCGGTACCCAGAATCCGTGTACAACGTCCGCCGAACCCATCGTCAACTGCACCGGCCGCGGAGCGCTCAGATAGCTCACCGGAACATGTATTTCGTTTGCGGTGACTATATTGTATTTCGGATACCGCACTTCCCACCAGAAGCGGTGACCGATAATTGTCACTGCAACCGGGTCGC
>CAZMNG010000518.1:0-4034 GCA_964567505.1 uncultured Chthoniobacterales bacterium | reverse complement strand
CCACACCGCGCAGAAGGGCGTGCCGAGCCGCTTCATCAAATTGCAATTGTTTTGCTGCCATAAAGATATTACTAACTGAGTGTTCTAAAGTTCTGATTAACCAATAATGCCAAGGATATCGTCCTCGCGCATGATGAGGTAGTTCTCGCCGTCGATCTTGATCTCGGTGCCGCCATACTTGGAGATCAGCACCTTGTCACCGACCTTCACATTGAAGTCGACTTTCTTACCGTTGTCGTCGAGCTTGCCGGTACCGAGAGCAACGACTGTACCTTCCTGCGGCTTTTCTTTTGCCGTATCAGGAATGATGATGCCACCCTTTTTGACTTCCTTCTCTTCGAGCGGTTGAACTATTACCCGGTCGCTGAGAGGTTTCACGTTAATTGCCATACTCGTATTTATCCTCCTTATTGATTTAATGTAGGTTCTAGGGACCAACGAGCCGGCGGCGAAGGATTTGACCGCCCGCTACGCTGGGTAATCTTTAAATTTTTAGTTCTTCTTCTTGTCGTCATCGACGACTTCGAAGTCGGCGTCCACGACGTTGTCATCCGGCTTCGCAGCGCTGCCGCTTCCGGCAGTCTCTGTCTGGCCTGAAGGACCGGGCCCGTCGGCCGGATGGTCGCTCGATTTCTGTGCGGCTGCCTGCTTGTAGAGCTCGGCGCTGATTCCCTGGAACCGCTTCTGCAGCTCTTCCGTTGCCTGCTTGATCGCGTCCACATCCGTTCCGTTCAGCTTTTCCCGAACAGCTTTGATGGCGTCTTCCACGCCTTTCTTCTGATCAGCCGACAATTTATCACCGAGTTCAGTCAGCTGCTTCTCGCACTGGTAGGCGAGGTTGTCCGCGGTGTTGCGAGCTTCCGCCATTTCCCGAGTCTTACGGTCTTCCTCCGCGTGCGCCTCAGCGTCTTTACGGAGATTCTCTACCTCTTCCTTCGAGAGCCCGCTGCTTCCGGTGATCGAGATTTTCTGCTCTTTCCCGGTGCCGAGATCTTTTGCAGAAACATTCAGGATACCGTTTGCATCGATGTCGAATGTGACTTCGATCTGCGGCACACCGCGCGGGGCCGGCGGAATTCCATCCAGATGAAATGTTCCAAGTGTCTTGTTATCCCGCGCCATTGGGCGTTCACCCTGAAGTACCTTGATCTCAACCCCGGGCTGGTTGTCGCTGTAGGTCGAGAAGATCTGCTGTTTCCGTGTCGGGATAGTCGTGTTACGCGGAATCATTGGCGTCGCAATGTTGCCGGCCGTCTCAATTGCGAGCGTCAATGGCGTGACATCCAGGAGCAGCACGTCTTTGACGTCACCTCGTAGGACGCCACCCTGAATCGCTGCGCCAACCGCCACCACTTCGTCCGGGTTGACGCCTTTGTGCGGTTCTTTGCCAATGAGCTTACGCGCAGTGTCGACCACTTTCGGCATGCGGGTCATACCGCCCACGAGCACCAGCTCGTTGATCTCGCTTTCAGAGAGCTTGGCGTCTGCCAAACACGCTTTCACCGGCCGAATCGTTCGTTCGAACAGGTCATCGGTCAGCTGCTCCAGCTTGGCGCGAGTCAGTTTTTTCTGAATATGCTTCGGACCGGTTGCATCCGCCGTGATGAACGGAAGATTGATTTCGTACTCCTGCGAAGAAGAGAGCGCGATCTTCGCCTTTTCCGCTTCTTCTTTAATTCTCTGGAGCGCGTCGGACTGTTTGCTCACGTCCACACCGGTCTCCGCACGGAATTCGGCGATGATCCAATCCATGAGCTTGTTATCCCAGTCGTCACCGCCGAGGTGGGTGTCGCCGTTGGTCGCTTTGACTTCGAATACGCCTTCCCCGATCTCAAGCACAGAAATGTCGAACGTACCGCCACCCAAATCGTAGACGGCGATTTTCTCATCCCGCTTTTTGTCCAGGCCGTAGGCCAGGGATGCCGCAGTCGGTTCGTTTATAATTCGCAGCACTTCCAGGCCCGCAATCCGTCCGGCATCTTTCGTCGCGTTTCTCTGCGAATCGTTAAAATAAGCGGGAACGGTGATCACCGCCTGGGTAATCGTTTCCCCCAGCTTCGCTTCCGCGTCCGCCTTAAGCTTTGCAAGAATCATCGCCGAGATTTCCGGCGGAGAGAATGCTTTGCGTTCTCCTCCGACCTGCACCTCGACGTGAGCATCGCCATTTGAAGCTTTGACAATTCTATATGGAACACGCTTCGCTTCGTCCTGAACCTCTTCAAACTTGCGGCCCATGAAACGTTTGATTGAGAAAATCGTGTTCTGCGAGTTAGTCACTGCCTGCCGTTTTGCGGCCTGCCCTACCAAGCGTTCCCCGCTCTTAGCAAATGCAACTATCGAAGGTGTTGTGCGCGCGCCTTCAGAATTTTCAATGACGACCGGTTCGCCACCCTCCATTACGGCCATGCAGGAGTTGGTGGTTCCAAGGTCAATTCCAAGAATCTTAGCCATACGTCGTGCCGGAGACAGATGCACTCCTTGTGCCAGAAAACTCGAAGAATGTCTTTTAGTGTAACTCCTTCAGGGTTAATATATTATGGGAAACGATCCAATCATGCTCACAATCCGCGAGTGCCATGTTGTCGCAATCTGTCTCACCAAGGGTGCGCCACGCTGTCGCTGTCACACCTTCGGCAGGCCCGTGAGCCGCTTGATTTTTCGTGGTGCGGCTAGGATGGTCATCGATACTCTCGACGCAGATCCGTTATGATCGAGGCGAATACAACTCCAGGCGCGCAGGAATCAGTTCCATCCCCGGATCAAATCGAAAGCGCAGGCGTGCAGGTGACGGAAAGGGATATCGTCTTCGACTGCTCAAATTGCGGTGGCGAGCTTGCGATCGACATGGATGGAGCCGGGATGGAGGTCAACTGCGCCCATTGCGGAGCAAAATTGACGGTTCCAGAGTACCACGGTCCATCGCTTCAATTTTTGCAGGCGGCAACGTCCAAGCTCGCGAAGGCGATTCAAGCCGCCCGAAACGCGACACCGAAAAAATATCAGTTCGAAGGCCGCGACGCGGACGAATTAAAACGCCGTCAGATCGAGTTGCAACGGGCACTTCGCGAGACGCAAGCGCAACTGACCGAAGTCAAAGGGCACATTCACCACGCCACAATCCAGCTTCACCGGTATCAATTGCGACTCGAAGTCATCCAGGAACGACAAAGCGAGCTCAAGTCAGAACTGGATGCGTTGATTTTGGCGCTCAAAGTAACTTAGCCAAAACCCCGGCAGGCGACGGCGACTTTGGCTGGCGGCGGACCCTTCCCGGAAAACATGTTGAAACTGAGGCGTTGGCGCCGCAATATCTCAGGCTCGTTTCGGATGGGTGCCAGAGCGGTCGATTGGGCACGCCTGGAAAGCGTGTGTACCGCAAGGTACCGCGGGTTCGAATCCCGCCCCATCCGCCATACAGAGCACATGGTCAGATTTTGGGCGTAGAGAGTGAGTGCATGCCAAGCGGCTTCCCGCAGTCTGCAAAAGGGTACTCAGGCAGGCTCATTTCCAGAAGTGGTTGACGAACACGCTCACCACGATCAAAGCGTAGACACCGATGACCGCGCCGTAGAGCCGGTTCTGCATTTCAAGCAACCGGGTCGTGATGTCGGCCTGGAGCTTCGCCAGTTCAGCCACAAGCTTTTCGTTGGTGACAAGATTTTCCCTGATACCTTCGGCGATCGCTTCGGCCTGGTTCTTGGGTAAATCGGCCTCCTGCAGCCGCTTGGACAGTTTCAACGTGTCAATCATGAACCCTCTCGGAACGTATCATTCTGACCGCTCGCACGCAATTTCCGCAAAGGGATCAAGTACTCGAACGCGCCGTCCGGGTGTCCCTACATATTCATCAACTGACCGCCGTCCGGCATGATCCTGGACGGTGACGAAAAAACGACCGCCGTGGGAATCAACCGAATAACGCGCAGTCAAGTGTTGGAAAGCTGAAGAGGAAGTTCCATGCTTTCTACGTAAATCACTGAGAACCTGTCTGAGAATGCATGAAGTATGGTGGTGGGATGAATGAGCTTCCCTAT
>CAZMNG010000517.1:0-4036 GCA_964567505.1 uncultured Chthoniobacterales bacterium | reverse complement strand
CACGACGAAGATGAAGGTATCGCAGAAGCTCTGCGTCGCGATGCGGAATTTGAGGCGAATCCATCCCTTGGCATGTCATTAGAGGAACTCGACCAACGGATCGAAAGCCGTCGAAGCTGATGCGGCTTGTCCTTCATCCGAAGGTCTATTCGGACATTGACGAGATAATGGGCTACTATGGCCGAGCTGTCCGCCTTCAAGGGGCTTTTCTCTTCCAGGTGAGGTCAATTGACTGCAAAAGTACGTCAGCCGCAGACTGCGTCTGTGAGTGAGGGGAAGGCGCCCAATGCCCAAACGACAAACGACGCCGCTTAGAAGTTGCATGGATTCGAACTATGTGCTCGGGGGGGACTTGAACCCCATTTCAGTGTTCTGTTTTCCGCTATTTTCCAGGGTATTTCCCCGGAAATTTCCATCAGGGTGGAAAACTAACTACTCTGTTTACCGTCGATGGGAGGGGATCACTCTTGCCTGGCCAGACGATCGGCTTGGAAAAGCCGGATTATTCAAAATTGCCACCACGCATTGTGATCGATCCCGCGATTTTAATCGAACGTTTCCCAGTCGGGATCTCCTTGCATGGCCAACGTTATTTGTTGAATTAGTCGATAGCGACCCAAGGCTACAAAACCATAAATGGCGAAAATATGCCTTTGATTTTTGGAAATCCGGCAGTCGAAGCCATTTTTGAACTAGTACGGGCCCACGAGTCCCCAAGCTGCACGTCGCGCTTTCAGTCACTTTTTGGCTGCGAAACCCTCGACCACCTCGAGAAATTTGCGGCGAAGTATCGCGCGCGGGGCACAGTGTACCAGATTAACGCCAACAAGTATAAATTGGTGGATATGGCGTTGCTTACAGCGGGCGACACTGTGTGCCAAGCGTTCGACAACGCACGCCGATATTGGTCCGGAGGTGCTTCTGGAGATCCGATTTGGGAATGCTTGATTGAGCTACCAGTGACTGTCGGACAAAAGGTGGGCCAAATTTGAGAAGGCCTCCTGTGAAATCAAAGACCGGGGCAAAGGCGGTGTAAAATCGGGGCCCTCCTATTTATTCCGTTCTGGCTAATGCCTCAGAGTCGCTTGCTTGACATCCCAGGAGAGCTGGTGCCAGGCCCCATTTGTGTCGCCGTAGCTGATGGCATAGGTCGCAATGGAGCCTTGGTGCCATTCTTCGATCTTTCTCAACACCGCCACTAGATCATCCGGCACCGACTTCGGGCCTTTACCTGTGTCCTAAATTTTAATGGTTTTCACGGCAGTTCGACGGGTATAGGGCGCTCGCATTCAAAGCCGATCGGGAAGTGAGCCTAATTTCGCGCAACCGAAATAGCTTCAACAACGATTATCCGCTTCTGATTCATTCCTTGAAATTGTTGAAGCCTAAAAGCCTCACCATCGATGGCGAGGTTGTAGCACTCGACGAACACGGAAGGCCCTCGTTTCAGCTTCTTCAATCGTACGGATCCCATAAGCGTACCCCGTTGGTCTATTGTGTTTTCGATCTGCTAAGTCTCGAAGGATAGGATTTGCGGTCCCAACGGCTTATTGAGCGGAGGAAACTCCTGGCGAAGCTGCTAAACAAAGCGCCAGAGAACATCAAATTTTCCGAGGAGTTACAGGGCTCCAGAGAGGAACTGCTCCCGGTCGCGCGCGAGTTTAAGCTCGAAGGCCTCACCGCAAAAAGACCTGATTCGCTCTACGAGTCTGGCCGGCGGAGCGGCGCCTGGGTTAAAGTAAAACTTACCCAGGAGCAAGAATCCCTGATTGGTGGGTACACACCTCCTGAAGGCAGCCGCAAACACTTCGGCGCTTTGCTCGTCGGTTATTATGGTTCGGATGGGCTTCTCTTCGCCGGGAGAGTTGGGACCGGATACTCCGAAAGAGCCTTGGCCACGCTGTACGATGGCTTGCAGAAGATCAGGCTTACATCCTGCCCATTCGTCAATCTGCCAGAGAGGAAACCGGGCCGGTGGGGTCTGAGGATCACGCCTGCGGTCATGAAGCGCTGTAGCTGGGTTGAGCCCTTACTGGTCGCCCAAGTTAAGTTTACCGACTGGACGAGCGACGACCAACTGCGCCAGCCGGTCTTCCTCGGTCTGCGAGGCGACAAGGACCCAAAAGGAAGTGGTTCGGGAGACCAACTGGTTGGGCAATGACGCGGTGAACAGCTAATTCTACGGCTACATCTTCTTTATTGCTCCGGAAACGGGAACCAGAAATCTGTCCCCGGGGTGGGCCCTTTCAGCTAATTTTATTATTTTAGGAAAACGATGCAATAGTTTTGACGCCGATTCCCAAAGGGAATCTTCGCCCAACCATGCTTTAGGAAGAAGATAGCATGGCCTGCTCCTGCCACCCTCGGACTTCATGCGGATTTCTGCGTATCCTGACGTCAGCAGAGATGATAATCCCGCCCGACTGCAAAGCGTTTCCGTAACCCACTAATTTCCATAGGCTTTCCAATCGGACCAATTGATTACGGGTACTTGGCCGCCGCGTGTGTCGATTTTCGTCCGGAGTTCTTCACCAAATGGTGCAGCCGCTTCAGTCGTTCGCGGTGACATGAAATCTGGGGCCGGTTCGCCTAATTGAAAACTCTTGAAGTAACCAACGCTTTTTTCCTATAATTAGCAAATCGACGCTGTTTTTGTTGGCCTAATATACTGGAACGCCAAGAGCCAAAAGAGACTGCAGGGTCGCTTTATCATTCTTTTTTAGCTTTTCAGGCTTAGGAGAGCACATGAAATTTACTTCCTCGTTGGTTTTTATCGCCGCAATGGCGATTGCGTTTTTGTTGATATTTGCGTGGTTGAGCTGGATCGCTGCAATCGTCATTGGTTTCGTGCGGCGCTATGCCCGTTTCGATGCGGCGATCGCAGCGCTGCAGAGGCTACGCATGTCCGGTATGTCCGGTGTGTCATACCCTCCAGACGCTGATCTTGTTGCCGCGGAGGCGAGAACGATTCTTAGCGAGCTGAGTAAGACTGAACACTTAGACGACCAGTTTGCCCTGATTAAGGACTTGGTGGCAAAGGGGGTGCCGTTTGAAAAAATTCAGCGTGGACTGGAAGCGCTTGAACGATCCCTCGAGGCGAAGAAGGAGTTCCTTCACGCGAATTTGGGCATCTTCCGGTGGCTCCGCCCTCCTCAGGCACCGGGGCAGAAGGAATCATCGTCAATGCAAAATGAGTCTGCACGCGAATTTACGCCTAGCGAGGCGGCCTTGCTCGCTAGCGTGACTGAAAAGTTCTACGGGTCGCCCTCCTTCAAGGCACTCGGAATAGCGCTGGTCGGAGCGGTCGTGCTTGCCGGTTCCGGGGTGGTTTTCCTAGGCGCTCAGTCGTTAGACCTGCACAAGAGTCTCAAAGAAGCCGCAGAGGATCAGAAGAGGGGGTTGGAGGAGCTAATGCAAGCGCAGCGGAGTGCTATTATTGAGCAGAGTCAAACCGCGCAGAACACGTTTAAGTCTGCAGCAGAACAGATCACTAATCAGAGTCGGACGATGCAGACTCTCATTACCGATTTGCGAAACTCTGAACAGGACGCGAGAAATAAAATCGACCAAAGTGCTACTCAGTTTCGGCAAGAGTCGCTGGAGCTGGAACAAAAAGCGGTTGATGCAGCTGTCGGCAGAGTTAGAGACGCCCTCACTGGCAAGAGCGACGAATTGTCTAAGGGACTGGAAAAACTGTACAATACGGGCGCAGCGGACCTACAAACGCGGATAGATACGGCGAAGTCGTCGGTTATAAAACTGGACAGCGAGACCGACAGCTTGAGCCAGGATGCAAAGAAACGGAGGAACGAGTTGGACGCGCTGACGGTGAGCGTACCGGACCTTCAGAAGCAGGCAACGGACCGGAAGAAGGAGCTGGACGCGCTGACAATGAGTGTACCGGACCTTCAGAAGGAAGCAACGGACCGGAAGAAGGAGCTGGACGCGCTGACAATGAGTGTACCGGACCTTCAGAAGGAAGCAACGGACCGGAAGAAGGAGCTGGACGCGCTGACAATGAGTGTACCGGACCTTC
>CAZMNG010000516.1:0-4040 GCA_964567505.1 uncultured Chthoniobacterales bacterium | reverse complement strand
CGCGAACACCCTAATTACCCGTCCTTCCGACCGCAGGATGCTGTCAGCCATCCTGCCCTGAACCACAGCTGATGCACCACGTCGGGCGGATTAAAGAGTATGGAGACCGAGCTCTGCGTGTGGTATTTAACAGTCGGGGCAAGCCTGCTCCTTCGCTAAAGCTATGGCGGTCAGGCGGTACGGATTATTACGGCATACTTTGACCGCAAGATGAAAGGCAGATTGTGAAGCTGAAAGTAGACCAAAAGGCGGATGCCCTTTATCTGCGCCTCGATAACTCAAAAATCGTCGAGTCTGAAGAAGTGTCGCCCGAGGTAGTCTGCGATTTCAACGCTGCCAACGAGGTGGTTGGGGTCGAGATTCTGAATCTTTCCAAGCGTTTATCCCAGCTGAACCTGCGTGAATTACAATTTCGGACCGGCTAGCCTGGATTTCTTTTGAACGAAAACTTCTTTGCTTTGATTGAAGCACGCTTTCCTGGCGATCGGGGGTGCCTGGAGACATCGGGAGGTCTCGCGTACACCTGGGACGATGTCGACCGGGTTACTGGCAGATACGCGAATCTGCTGCAGACACTCAATTTAGCGCCGGCATCCCGGATTGTTGTTCAGATCGACAAATCGCCGGACGCCTTGTTCTTCTACCTGGCCACACTCCGGTCCGGTCACGTGTTTGTGCCGCTCAATACCGCTTACCGGGCAGCGGAGATCGAATATTTCCTCGGTAATGCGGAACCGGCGGTCGTAGTTTGCCGACCCTCCGACTTTGATCGGGTCTCGGCTCTCGGAGAAAGATTCGCTATCGACCACATTTTGACGCTCGCCTCGGAACACAACGGAACCTTGTTTGACCGTGCCGCAGAGCAGCCCGAGAGTTTTTGCACGATTCACCGAACCGCCGGTGACCTCGCCGTGATCATTTATACTTCGGGTACCACCGGTCGCAGCAAAGGCGCAATGTTGACCCACGGAAATCTCAGTTCGAACGCGCTGGCACTGCACGATTTCTGGGGTTTTACCGATCACGACGTCCTGCTGCACGCACTGCCGATTTTCCATGTGCACGGGCTGTTTATTGCTGCTCATCCGGCGCTGGTCGGGGCCAGCCGAATGATCTGGCTGGAAAAGTTTGAAGCGAGGCGTGTTATCCAGGAGTTGCCGCGTGCCACTGTGTTCATGGGTGTTCCAACCTACTATTCCCGACTGCTGGCAGAGCCAGGGCTCAATCCTGCGATCTGCCGGAACATGCGCCTATTTACTTCGGGCTCCGCCCCGTTATCGGCTGAAACCTTTCACCAGTTTCGGACTCGCACCGGACACACCATTCTGGAGCGTTACGGCATGAGCGAGACAAGCGTTCTGACTTCTAACCCATTCCATCACGACCGCGGCGAGCGCATCGCCGGCACGGTGGGTGTACCGATTCCCGGTGTTTGCGTCCGGGTGGTAGACGATTCCGGTGCGCCCTGTCCAGCCGGTCAGACCGGTCATGTCCAGGTCAAAGGTCCGAATGTATTTAGCGGCTATTGGAGGTTACCCGAATTGTCACAATCCGAATTCACGGCTGATGGCTGGTTCAAAACCGGCGACTTAGGCCGATTTGGAGGCAGCTCGGCAAATATACCTGAGACTTATCTGACTCTGGTCGGGCGAAGCAAGGATCTGATCATCTCCGGCGGCTATAACGTATACCCGAAAGAAGTTGAAGGATATCTCAACCAAATGCCGGGGGTCATTGAAAGTGCGGTTGTCGGCGTAGCCGACGCTGATTTTGGGGAAGCTGTGGTTGCTGTGGTCGTCCCACAGCCGGATGCAAACCTCGACGAAACAGAGATGATCCGCACCCTGAAAACGCAAATTGCCGGGTTCAAGGTTCCGAAACACATTTATTTTGTCAAAGTGCTGCCTCGCAACGCTATGGGAAAAGTGCAGAAGAACGTATTGCGGGCGAGATATTCAGGATAGCAAATAGCAAAACGACGGACTATTCTCACGCAGAACCGCAGAGACTTGACGCGGCAAAGCCGCAACCAAATCGTTCTTTAGAGCACCGGGCGCGGAGATAGTTGTTGTAGCGAAGCGAAGGCACCTGGAGTGCGTTGCGAAATATCGAAATTAAGGCCAGGGCGTAGACGAGCGTGGTCTCGCAAAGCCACGGATTCAGGCGAGCTACTGCGGTCAAGGTGGTCATACCGTCTTTCCACAACCGGTGGTTGTGGGCGCCGAATTTGGCGATTTCCCGGACGATACGGTCTGGCGCCTCGCCGCGAGCCAAAATGCGACGAAAACTCAAAGCAAAATAGGAAAGCAAAAACAACATGGCTATCGCAAATAAAACAGTCTTGTTCACCGGCTCCAACCGGGGCATTGGTCGAGCTCTCGTCGAAGAGGCACTCAAGCGCGGCGCGCAGAGGGTATATGCGGGTGCGCGCAACCCAATCCGATATCCTGACAAACGCGTGACGCCTCTAACTTTGGACGTGACGAGCGCCTCGCAGATTCAGCGGGCGGCCACCGAAATAGATACTCTTGACATTCTTATAAATAATGCCGGCATTGCGATCTACGACGATCTGAGCAATATCGCGGTGATCGAACGGCACTTAGCTGTCAATTTCTTTGGTCCGCTCAATCTGTCGCGCGCTTTCCTGCCGCTGCTGACACGCTCCAAAGGTGCCATCGTCAACAATCTCTCGTTGGCGGCGCTTGCAGCCTTGCCGGTTATACCCGCGTACTCCATTTCGAAGGCAGCCGCGTTGAACATGACGCAATCACTGAGAGCAATCTTGGCTGGCCAAGGAGTAATGGTCCATGCCGTCATTCTCGGCCCCATCGACACCGATATGAACCGCGGTTTTGAGATACCGAAAGCCTCTCCCGAGTCCGCGGCAGCGGGCATTTTCGATGGAATGGAGAGAGGGGCTGTTGGGGAAATGCGGTATTGCGGAAGGTTCTTGAATAGATTGATCTGATAGGAAAACTTATGACAACGACAGCTGTATCGGTTGGAACAATGAAAGCGGCCCAGATTAGCAAAGCAGGCGGCGATTTTGAGTTGGTTGAACGCGATATTCCCGAACCAGGGCCCGGGCAGGTGCGGATAAAAGTGGAAGCCTGCGGGATCTGCCACAGCGACGTGCTGGTAAAAGAAGGGCTTTGGCCCGGCCTGCAATATCCGCGTGTGCCGGGTCACGAAATTGCCGGCCGCCTTGATGCTCTTGGAGCGGGTGTCACGGCCTGGAAAAAAGGCGATCGCGTTGGGGTAGGCTGGCACGGTGGCCATGATTTCGTCTGCGATGAATGTCGACGCGGCGATTTCGCTATGTGCGTCAATCGCAAGGTGACGGGTATAAACCACGATGGCGGCTATGCCGAATACATGATCGCACCGGCGGAAGCGCTGGCAGCTATTCCGAACGGGTTATCGGCCGAAGAAGCTGGACCATTCATGTGCGCAGGCGTTACGGTCTTTAATGCCTTGCGCAACTCCGGCGCGCGTCCCGGTGACGTCGTCGCGGTGCAGGGGATTGGCGGCCTCGGACATCTCGGTGTGCAATACGCTCGCAAAATGGGGTTCGAAACAGTTGCGCTTGGACGTGGCAATGACAAAGAACCGCTCGCAAAAAAGCTCGGCGCGCATCATTACATCGATTCGGCCACCGTCGATACGGTGGCGGAATTGCAGAAGCTCGGCGGCGCGCGAGTGATTCTTGCGACGGCTCCGAGTGCGAAGGCGATCTCTGACGTCGTCGGTGGATTGGGAATAAACGGCAATCTCTTGATTCCGGCTGCGCCGAACGATCCGCTCACCGTGAGCGTGATGCCGTTGTTAATGGGCCGCCGGCAAATCTCTGGCTGGTATTCCGGCACCGCCCGCGACTCTCAGGACACTTTGGAATTCAGTGCACTGAGCGACGTACATCCTATGATCGAGAAATTTCCTCTTAGCCGCGTGGCGGAGGCCTACGAACGGATGCATAGCGGCAAGGTGCGGTTTCGCGTTGTTCTTACGATGGGGAGCTGAACCCAGCGTATCTGCCT
>CAZMNG010000515.1:0-4048 GCA_964567505.1 uncultured Chthoniobacterales bacterium | reverse complement strand
CATCTAATCTGGTTTTGAATCCAGCGCACCTTTGATTTGCATGAAGCGGGTTTTTGGTATCGAAACGGAATACGGGATTACCGTAAACGGGGTTGAAAGCGTCGACGTAGTCACTGAATCGATCGAGCTCGTGCGCTGTTACACCGATCATGGGGCCTTGATGAAATGGGACTACGAATTGGAAGATCCTCATATGGATGCTCGAGGCTTCCGAGCGCAGTCATTGATGCAGGACACCGACGAGTCGGCCTATTACGAGCTCGATAAAAATCGTCCGCTCAGCTTCGAAGAGATCAAGAGCGATCTTGTTCTCAGCAACGGGGCTCGCTTTTACAACGATCATGCGCATCCTGAATATTCCACTCCTGAGTGCACGCGGCTGCGGGACGTCGTCGCTCAGGACAAGGCCGGAGAGCGAATCTTGAGCGAGTGTGTGCGGCGCCGGAACAAGAAAATTGGTCCTGATCGTGAAGTTCGGCTTTACAAGAACAACACTGATTTTATCGGGCACAGCTACGGGTGCCACGACAACTACATCATGAGCCGCTCAGTGCCATGGGACCGCCTCGTCAGCGATGTGATCCCGTTCCTCGTGACTCGACAGATATTTGCCGGTGCCGGAAAAATGGGGATCGAAGGAGAGGGGTCATCGGGGCAGCCCGGCGTTTACCAGATTTCCCAGAGATCCGATTTTTTCAGCGTTCTGGTGAGCATCGACACGATGAATCGCCGACCGATCGTCAACACGCGCGACGAACCGCACGCAGATCCCGGAAAGTATCGGCGTTTTCACGTGATTCTCGGAGACGCAAACATGAGTGAGTTTGCGACCGCCCTAAAGATGGGGACGATGTCGCTTGTCCTCGAGCTGATTGAACGGCGTGAGGCGCCCCAACTCGAAGTCGCGCAACCGGTTGACGCCACAAAATCAATCAGTCGCGACCAGACCTATAACTGGATCATCGAGCTCAAGGATGGTCGCAAAATTTCCGCGATCGATATCCAGCGGATGTATCTGGAAAAGGCGCAGAAGTATTGTGATCGATCGGATGAAGAGGTTACCTGGCTGCTCCAGGAGTGGGAGAATGTCCTGAACGATCTCGAAGTCGACTTTGCCCGGTGCGTGGATCGGATTGATTGGGTCGCGAAAAAATATCTTCTCAATACGTTTCAGGCGAGCGAGAAACTCGACTGGACCGATCCTTGGCTTCAGTCCATCGATCTCGAGTACCACAATATCGCCTGGGAACAGGGGCTCTATTATGAGCTCGTTCGGGAAAATCAGATTCGGCGGGTCCTGAAGGAAGACGATATTAAGACGGCGATATTCATGCCACCGGAGACAACACGCGCTTATTTCCGCGGACGATCTGTTGCCCGATTCAATTCCCAGATACACTCGATTCACTGGGACGAAGTCGTCTTCGACCAGGATTCCGGCCAGCGCAGAGTCTCATTCAACCACGCCTCAGAAGACGATCGAATCGAAGTGCTGAACAGCGTCATCCGCGAAGCGTCGAACTACGAAGACTTCCTTCGCCGCCTGGAAAAGTTCGACAAATAGCAGCCGCCGCGCAGGTTCGAGGTTCAAGGTTCGAAGTTCCGGGTTCCTAACCTTGAACTCGGAACCTCGAACCTCGAACCTCGAACCTTGAACCTCGAACTCGGAACCTACTAGGAACCCCTGGACAGATGAAACAAAACACGATTCTTTTTCTCTCATGAAATCAGCGTATGAGCTCGCAATGGAGCGTTTGGAGAAACAGGCTCCGACTGTGAAACTGACGGAGAGTCAGCGACTTCAGCTTGCCGAGATCGATTCGCTTTACAAAGCGAAGTCGGCGGAAAAGGAACTGCTTTTGGCGCAGGAGATTCAGCGGGAACAGGCCGCTGGAAAATTTTCCGAGGTGGAAAAACTCCAGCGGCAGCTTAGCTCGGAGCTGCGTCGATTAGGCGAAGAATGCGAGGCAAAAAAAGAAAAAGTCCGCCAGTCTACTGCATGAAATGGCCGTGGCTCACGACGATGGATTGGCCAGTCAACGCATTGCTCGGGAATGAGGCGAGGAAAATGGCTGTCTCCACGACATCCTCGAGGGTTGTGAACTCGCCGTCGACAGTCTCTCGCAGCATGATGTTTTTGATCACGGCTTCTTCGCTGATCCCGAATTGTTGAGCTTGTTCAGGAATCTGTTTCTCGACTAACGGTGTCCGGACGAATCCGGGACAGATGACGTTGGAACGGATGCCGTATTTTGCGCCCTCCTTGGCGACAGCTTTTGCCAGGCCTGCAATCCCATGTTTCGCCGCGATATAGGCGGATTTGTTCGGGGATGCAATTCCGCTGCCCGCGCCGGTGATAAGCGCGGATTTGCCTTTGAGTTTCATTGTCGTTCAATTTATAACGCACAAACAAGGGCCCGGCAGCCTCTATCGCGGCAACTTCGAGTTCCGCCCTGTCAAATAGTTTATGTCATCCACACCTCCGATCCCAGCAGGCATCGCAGCGCAATCTTACCCGCCATGTGTCGAGCATGGCGTCTGGAGCCCGATCCCGGTCAAGCCTCCGAACGATTCGTTGGATATGAAACTCAAGGATGTCGATCCAGAGCAATCCAGCGCGATTAAGGAACGCGGCGTCTTAAGCTTTCATGCGGTCGGCTGTTCGGGCGATTTCAACCAGCATCACGCTGGCTTGGCCGTGGCGAACGCGATGGCCGCGCAAATCTCAAAGCCCGATAGCTTTGGCGGCAGTGCGACGGCGGTCGGCGCCTCGTTTCTTTTTCATCTCGGCGACGTCGTCTACAAGGACGAGGACTCAGCTGATCCTGTCGGAAAGGATCAGGCGACGATGTACAGCGCCCAGTTTTACGGGCAATACGCAAATTACGGCCGCGAAATCTTCGCCATCGCCGGTAATCACGACGGGAAGATATCAACCCACGCAGCGAAGTGTGCGATTGACCATTTTTTGGGAAACTTCTGTGACTCAAAAAGGCGAAAGAGCCCGGATGGCCAGGCCGCCAACAGTAAACGTCTGACGATGAATCAGCCGTATCCATACTGGCGGCTCGAAACACGGCTCTGCCACATCATTGCCCTGTACACAAATGACATTAACGGCGGGCAGCTCGACGATCCGACGGGCACGAACAAGCCTCAGTATGCGTGGCTCGTTTCAACTTTGAAGGCCGTTAAAGCGGCTCAAGACGGGAAAGTCATCTTTGTTGCCCTGCATTATCCACCCTACTCCGGTGCGGCGAATTTTGCCGAAAGGGGAGACCCCAATATGGGTCCAACACCACGGAATCCGCCTCCTGCCGGCGTCCTGCACCCGCTCGGGAACATCTTGCAGCAGGCGTTTCACGAAAGCAGCCAATACCCGGATGTCGTTTTGTCCGCGCACGCGCACCTTTATCAGCGAATCACCTACACCTACGCATCGGGCTGGCAAATTCCCTACCTGATTGCCGGCTCTGGTGGCCATGGCCCGATCGAGAAACTCTCCATCGCATGCGCCGGAGCCACACAAGACGTTCCAGTGACTCCCTTTGACGTTGTTGTGCCGCCCGGACTTGCTATTGCAAAAGGAGACACCGTAAAAGTGGTCAAATATAACGAGACCGATTTCGGGTTTCTCCGTTTAACGGTCGACAGGAACCGGAAAATTGTCATCGGCGAATTTTTCACGGTCCCGGCCGAATCCAACTCCAGGTCCCCGAATTTGTTTGATTCTTTCACCTTGAATCTGGAGACGCACACGATCGCTTGAAAATCGAATCGTTCATAAAGATCTTGCTCCTCCGGAGCGCATCGGCCTGAGCTCACGTCAATGGCACGCTTTTGGCATGGGAAATCTCCAAACTCCAGCAAGCGGCTCGCATAGCCAATTCTGACGCGGCGCACTTTTCATGTTATGAAAAGTGCGGGCCAGGCGATGAGGAGCAAAAACCGCTTGCCCCGTCCAAAGACCTGGAATATCTGTCGCTCCTCGATTGTGGGGGTATAGCTCAGTTGGTAGAGCGTCTCGTTCGCAATGAGAAGGCCAGGG
>CAZMNG010000514.1:0-4057 GCA_964567505.1 uncultured Chthoniobacterales bacterium | reverse complement strand
CGGAACTCTCACCGTCCGTTGTCAACATCTGATCTTTCATTGCAAGCGCGCGCGCTACGCCCACAGTTATCTATCGGGACGTGTCGTAATGTTTTGGAAACGAAACGGCCAGGAATCTCGAAAACGCCTGTCGTCAGAACTTTTCCGGCGTTTGCAGGAGCTTCTGTACTTCCGGTGACTTATAATTTTCCGGCGTGATCAGGACTGGAGCGAGTTCGACCTTTTTCTTTTCGATCGGCACGTTGTTTCTCGCCTTATCAATGCAATCCACACCTTGGTACCCCATCTGATAGGGATCCTGCGCGATGATGCAGTCGATTACGCCGCTTTCAAACAACGGCAGAATCTCCGGGCTCGGGTCGAACGTAACAACTTTGACTTTCTTTTCCAACCCCTTGGCACTGATAGCCTGGCAAGCCCCGACAGCTGTGGGCGCGCACGCGGAGAAAAAACCGGCGATATTCGGATTACCATTCAGTTGATCGCTGGCGATATTCATGGACGCAGCTGCATCGGCATTCGTCCATTGAATCGGGAGGACCTTCATGTTTGGGTATTTGGCGATCGCGTCGTTGAATCCAATACTGCGCTGCGCACTGACCGACCCTGCCTGAATGCCCAAGTTTGCCACCAGGCCCTTTTCGCCCAGAAGCTTGGCCATCTGGACCCCGGCTTCGTAACCACCTTGGTAGTTGTTGGTTGTGATACTCGCCTTTGGAACATCGCTATCGATCCCCGAATCGACCATCACAACGGGCACACCCGCCTTGTCAGCGTCTTCCACCGGCGGAATCAGACCCTTGGAATCAAGAGCGGCAAGCAGTATGCCGGCCGGCTTGGATCGAGTGATGTTCCGAACAAGGTCGACCTGGCTGGCCACCTCGGTTTCGCTCGCTGGACCCTGGTAATCAATGGTGTATCCAAGCTCTTTGGCCCGGTCTTTGGCACCCTTGACCAGAAATAAGTAGAAGGTTGCCGAAGTCGATTTGGGAATGAAGACGATTGTGCCTTTATTCGCAGCTTGCGCGAAAGAAGTTTGCGCACAAATGACCAACGCGCCAATCAAGACGGTCGCAGAAAAGAAGCGGAACGAAGTTTTCATGAGGGGGGAGATTCTGACTTTGTGTACTGAAAGAACAACCGACAGCTTAGACTTGTACACGATTTATTCCGCAGACGATAACCCGAAAATCTCGCGAGCGCCTGGGTTCGCGCGATTTTCGCGCTAATTCATTTAGATCCGGCGCCTCCATTGATCGACCGCAACGGCTGCAATGATCACGGCGCCGTTCACGACGTACTGCCAGAAAGCGTTGACGCCAAGGAGATTCAGTCCGTTGCGGATGGTGGTCTCGAGCAAGGCTCCGATCAAGGTTGCGATGACGTTCCCCTCGCCTCCAAAGAGACTGGTGCCGCCGATCACCACCGCGCCTATGGCTAACAGCTCATATCCGTTGCCACCCGCTGGTTGCACGGTCCCAAGTCGGGCCGCTTCAATCACCGCAGCGACGCCGCAGAGCAATCCTGATAACGCGTACGTACCCAGGATGACTTGATCAAGGTTGATGCCGGATAGCACCGCGGCTTCTGCGTTACTGCCGGTTGCATAGACAAATCGGCCAAATCGCGTGTAGCGCGCAACCAGGAAGACCAAGGCGAATACCGACATCAAGATCAATGTCGGGATCGGGATCACGTTAAAAAGTTTTCCTTGCCCAATCCAGAGATACTCCTTGCTCAAGCCGAAGATCGGGATTCCACGGGAAAGAATGAGCGCAAGTCCGCGGGCCATGCCAAGCATACCGAGCGTTGCAATAAACGGCGGCACCCGAAGCCGGGTAATAAACAACCCGTTTAGCGAACCGAGCGCCGCGGCAGTGCAGAAAGTGCCACCCAACGTTAGCCAGAGATTACCGGTCGCCTGAAAGACCAGACCGCCTGCCACTCCGGAAGATGCGAACACCGAGCCAACCGATAGGTCGATTCCTCCCGAAAGAATCACGAGCGTTTGGCCTGCAGCAATAATGCCGATCACCGCGGTTTGAAGAGTAATTTCGGACAGATTGGCGACCGTGAAAAAATAGGGGGACAAGAGCGACAGCAAAAACCACATCACAATCAGGATAGCCAGCATCGACACGGCTTGATTGCGCAGCACCGCCCGAAGTTGAGTGAGTCGACTGCCTCGTGGTGTTCCCATCGTCTGATTACGGGGTCGAGGTCGCAGCGCGGCGTGCGCAGTATTCCAGAATTTCCTGCTTGTTCGTCCGGGCTGGGTCCAACTCGGCGACCACGCGATAATCGGCGAGAACCAACACGCGATCGGCAACCTCGAGCACTTCGTCGATATCACTGGAAACCAGAATGACTGCGTGACCCGGGTCCTGGCGGAACTCTTGAATTAACGTGTAGATGTCCTGGCGAGCACCGACGTCGATCCCGATCGTCGGTTCATCGAGCACCAGAAGCTTGCACGCAGCCGCTAACCACTTTCCGAGCACGACCTTCTGTTTGTTTCCGCCGCTCAGATATTTGACCTGTTGATCCGCGCTTTGCGTTCGGATTCGCATGGAACTCACAGTGTGCCGGACGGCTTTGCGCTCAGCGGCACGGTCAAACAACCAGCCTTTGAGTTTAACCAGGGTCGCTAGTCCGAGGTTTTCGGCGACTGCCAGGTTAAGGCACAAACCTTTATTATCTCGATCTTCCGGAACATACCCGAGACCAAGTTGAACGGCGTCGCGCGGCCGGCGGAGCGACAGAGGTTTTCCCGCGAAACGAATCTCGCCAGCAGTTTTTTGGTCCGCACCAAACAATACCCGGGTAAGTTCCGTTTTTCCTGCACCAACAAGGCCCGTGATACCGAAGATCTCACGGTCGTACACCGCAAAGTCAAGCGGCGTGGAAAAGTGTTTGTTTCGAAGTTGGTCAACTGAAAAAAGGACTTTGTCGCCGACGAGTGTACGCCGAGGAGATTCCCGTGTCTCGCCAGCTCCAATCATTAACCGGATGATTTCGTTCAACTCCGCCCTCTTTGCGTCCAGAGTCGCGACATTGTTCCCATCGCGCAGAATCGTGATCCGGTCTCCAATCACCTTGATCTCTTCCAACTTGTGCGAAACGTAAACGATGCCGAGCCCGCGCTCTTTTAATTCACCAATCAAATGAAATAGAATTTCAGTTTCACGTTTGCTGAGCGCAGCCGTTGGTTCATCCATCACAATGACCTGGGCTTTTTTCGACAGCGCGATCGCGATCTCAAGCATTTGCTGCTGCGCAACGCTCAGATCTTTGACTCGGACGGAAGGTTGAATCGGGAAATGAAGCCGAGCCAGCGCTTCCTCGGCTTTTCGCTGGACCGTCCGCCAGTCCACAAACCAGCCCGGCTCGCTGACAAACGATTTGAGCGCGAGATTTTCGGCGACGCTAAGATGCGGGATCAGATGGAAATTCTGATAGATCGTAACGATCCCAAGATCTTCGGCCACTTTCGGTCCGTAATTGCCTCGGACGACTTCATCTCGAAACCAGATCGAGCCGGAATCGGCAGTGTAGGCACCCGCTAAAATTTTGATCAGGGTCGATTTGCCGGCGCCATTCTCACCGAGCAGCGCGTGCACTTCGCCGGCTTGCAATTCGAAGTTGACTGCTTTCAGCACCGGCGTGCCGTAGAACGATTTACGGATTTCTTGGAGTCGAAGCAGCGAAGCCAATCGGGGAATAGGCGCCATTATAGCCGCGCAGGATCCCAGTTCAACCGGAAACGGCCACAGCAAAATGGAACGAAGGAAACCTGGATCTTTTTCCAGTGCAGCCCTTAACGTTGTGACCGCTGTGCCGATCTTCTGATGAGAAATGGATCGCGTCATCTCGGGATTCAACGCCGGCCGATTCGGAAGATTCAGCTTCCGGACGGCTTCGCCGCACGATTAAACATCGCGCCGATGCGTCGTTGGGACTATTATTTGGTAGCGTTCACACCGTTCAAAGTCATTCATCTATGGCGCGTCAATTTCCTCGGATCGAATTTACCGGGTTGATCAAAAACCGTTCGCTC
>CAZMNG010000513.1:0-4087 GCA_964567505.1 uncultured Chthoniobacterales bacterium | reverse complement strand
GCGCAGGAGACAAACAAGCGCCTCGTCCGGTTAGGTCTGAACTTCCTCGAAATGAGCGAAGAGGGCAAGCAGCAACAAAACGATGTGCCTCGGCAATGAGGGTTTATGACGCTTTCGAGTTGGGTATCGTCGAATCACTCTGAACCTGATGTCTACATAAGGTGTCAGGGATGCAGTGGCGTTATCCTCTTCAACGCGGCAGAAATCACCGAGCGCAAGAATAGACCCACGAACACCTCGACGCCATGCAGACACTGCGGTTGGCATCCGGCTTATCCGCCTGAGCCTTGGCTCAAACTAGAAGGTGCCAAGTTCTAAACGAAATGCGCTATCCTCTAAGCCATGGACCTGCGCGGCCTCGACTTAACTTCTCCAATCCAGAGAATTAAAGCTGGATTCGTTGCGCTGTGCGTCAACGTCCGCCGCTACCTGACCGGCGGGTTCGCGCTCCGAAATCCACTGAGCGCAGCAGTCATATCCGCACTGCCCACTCCGATTCACACCATCCGCCGATTGAACGACTCAACGCCGAATGGCCCGGCAAGCGGCTACTCGCTCGTTATCGGCGCATCGACGAATCTTTACATCTGGAATTCGACTATCGGCCTCGTGCAAGTCGCAAGCGGGTTGAGCGGGAATCCGCTGTCGATGATTCCGTTCCGGCCTAACGCCTCTGTACAGCCGTGGATGTACGTCTTCGACTCTTCGCCGATGGGCGTGGTCACGCTGATTACGAAGTACCTCATCTCCGGCGCAGCGGTGAACTTCACATCGAACGGCATGATGAAAGTCCGCTCCGATGGCCTGATTTACAAGATGGGCATTGAGGAGCCGCAGATCGCTCCCGTCGTATCGACGCAGAACGCGACCGCGCCGTTCTCGGGCACGCTGAACGCTAAGACGATCCCCTGGACGAACTACTCAGGTGCGAACAGCGGGTACGATTACGGCGAGACTAATGGATTGCCAGACCCGACCTCGCCAGACGGAACTTCGCCCTTTGTCATTGCGTGCAAGAACGCGACCTCAATCACCATCTCGGCGCTGACTGGAAGCGCGACGATCAACGGCGCGTCTCATGTGCCGACCGATTCATCGTCGGCGTGGGTTGGGTCTACGTTCCCGGCGCAGTTCATTCAAGCCCTCGGGACCGGCGCTCATCCTCCGGCGACGGCGAGTGTCGTTGTCGGAGCCTTCACCTTCGGCGATGATGCGTTTACGACCGGCGGAAGCACTTTGGTGCCGATGGGCGTGGCGCCGCTCTATATTCCTTCGGTCGTAGACGTGGGAGCGGCGTTCCTTGCAGGGCAACCGATTCCGGTTCCCTATGGCGCGGTAAGTTTTCAAATCGGCATCAACTCGGCGGGTAACACATTCAACGCGAACCTGGGGTCATTTGGAATTGCGGGTGAAGTAACGACCAACGCTTTGCCGACCGTGACCTCGATTCTAGGAACACTGACAGCTTCGATCTTTGACGACTCTCCCACTTCCGGTCCCGTTGCTTCTTACATCTGGAAGAATCCCGATGATCCCGGCGGCTCCGGTCCCACACGGTCTATCTCCGATGCGCTCCTAAGTACGAGCGGCAACTCGTTCATCTTCGATGCGACGTTCACGGCAGGAATTCCGGCGTTGCCTGGTATCGGTTCGCCCACGGTTCCTATGCTGTGGACGGCGCTAAACCCGGACTCGACGGCTATCGGACAGAACGCTCTCTTCGCCGCTCCGCTGACGAAGACGTATCCGACGAACACGCAGTTTTCTAACTTCAACTTCTGTCTTCAAGGGAATATCTATTTCCCGGCAGCGGGTCAGTACACCTTCGTCCTCACAAACCACGATGACTGCATCTGGGGCATCGGCGGCGGCGTGACTCTTGTATCGGCGGTCGCATCGGGAAGCGGTGAGGGCGGCGGCGTATCGTTGTCTGACCAAGGGCAGACGATCACGGTCGCGGGTGGGTATCCGCTGCTCCCGCGCCAGACTTACACATCGGGCAATGGCGGCAATTATGCCGAGACGACGGTAGTCATCAATGTGCCGGCGGCTGGCATCTATCCGATTGAGATTGATTACGATTATTGGTACCACTCAGGCCGCATCCTGCTCCTGATGGCTTCGCCGACTCCACTGGCAAGCCCGACCATCATTCCTCCGCTGCCCATCGGCGTAAGAGAGAACACGCAATACCGCTACACCTACCGCAGCTCGGCCACTGGAGCGCCTTCCAATCCTTCGCCTGAGTCCTCGGTTGAGGCTGTCCCGGTTATCTCAAACACGATCACGTCGATATGGTCGCCGGACCCGCAAGTGGATCTGGTCGATTACTGGCGCATCGACGAAGACACGGCCAGTTTTACCTACGTCAACACGGGGCCGAACGATGACTCTGGCGGCGGGACGAACACGCCGGTCAGTGACTCGCTTTCGGATACAGACCTCGGCAACCAGCTTTTGAATTATGACAACTTCGAGCCGTTTCCTTCGATCGATTTGCCGCAAAAGGGAACCTGCAATATCTCGGCGGGCGTCATCACATGGGAAAGCGGCGGAGCTATCGGTGGAACGGCGACGGGGTTCAATCCGCGCTGGCTGGCCGGGACGATCATCGAAATCGGTTCGCCCACGTCGCTCGACTACACGCTGATTGCAAGACCTGTCGGCAACACGATAACGATTCCCGACGTGCCAGATGGGACAGATCAGCAATATGTGATTGAGGAGCCGATTCTCGCCGCGCAGCCGTTGCCGTATGCGTGGGGTCCGACGGACAACATCAACTTCGTCTCGGCTGTAGGCGACCCGCTGAGGCCAGGAACGCACTACTGGTGCCAAGGATCGAATCTCGACTCTGCCCCGGATACGAACCAGGCCGATGTAACCGACCCGTCTGAGCCGCTGGTTAACGGGACCATCAGCGGAGGCAGGCAGTTCCTCGCTTCGATTAAGAGGGCGTGGCTCATCATGCCGAACTTCTTCAATGCCCTTGCAACGGTCACGGGCACGGAAGGATCGACATGGAGCTATGAGGAAATCGGAGCGCGGAGGGGGCTGTACATCCCGCGGTGCTTCGCCGTTGAAGGTGGCGGTCTAATCTTCGAGCGCGTAGCCGATGGAATCGATCTGATCGAAAGCGGCGGGGCGTCGCAGTCGATTACCGACGGGACGCTGTATCCGCTGTTCCCGCATGAAGGGTCTGTCCCGCAGCCGGTAGTCCGCAATGGCGTGACGATCTATCCGCCGGATGACACGCAGCCGGAGTTGCAGCAGTTCTCAATAAGCAACGGCTATCTCTACTACGACTACGCGGCGGCGAATGATCTTAGATACACGCTGGTGTTCGATATTCTGGCGCGGGCTTGGGTGTGGGACACCTACTCGACGGCGGCGACGGTCCATGCGCCGGATGAGGGCCAGAGCCAACAGGGGACTCTGGTAGGATGCGCAGACGGCACGGTGCGCACACTATCGGGCGGTGGACCCGAGACCGTCACCGGAACGGTATTGACTGCGGCAATCGGCGGCAAAGGCTACGGTCATTTCGGGATGATGTGCATTGAGTACACGTCAGCGGCGACGGTGAATCTGACGTTCCTCGCGGCGGACGCGGACAACGGCAGCTATGCGCCGAATCCGATCACGCTTCCGGCTACAGGCGGAGAGCCCACGAAGTATTGGTTCCGGCCATCAGCGGCAAAAGCAAAGTGGACGCAGGTGCAGTTTCAAACAACGGACCCCGAATTCAATCTGTACACCGATGGCAGTTTGGGATATTTCAAGTCGTGGGGCGATGCTGGACCCTACAGGCCCGTGCCTTTGTTCGCACCTGCTGGCGGTGAAGGGTGAGCACGCCAGTCCTCAATCCGCCGAGTAACCGATTTCCGTTTGACCTCACCGGCGTTCACCCGGAAGTAGCTCGGGCGATCAGGTGGGCGTTCAACGGCCTCACGAATCACGAGCAGGCTTTCGCTGCGCTTCAAGCGAAGACAGCAACTGCTACGACCGAGAACGTGACGGAAAATGTGACCGGCAGCAGCGAGACGATTGTTGAATCCGGCTCACCCATCGGGAACGTCAACAATCA
>CAZMNG010000512.1:0-4091 GCA_964567505.1 uncultured Chthoniobacterales bacterium | reverse complement strand
CGCAAGCTGACCGGCCGAGACCTGCCTAAACTTCGCGCCATTCGGGGTCTGTTCCAAATGGCGCTGCAAAGTGAGCGGAGCCACGGTACCCGGCGATTTTCCGCTCGCCAATCCCGGATGCACAGAGATGATGTTCCGAAAGGATGAAGCGGATCGTGATTTTCGCGGTTTTCTTTGGAACGGTATTTACCTCCGATGGAGATCTGCCGGCTGAAACGGGACAACCATCTCAACAGCCGGAGTCGCTGCAACCGATCAAACTGCTTCTGGGCCAGCCGGTGACGGCATGGACGGCCGCGTACGGTCAACCGAGATCTGCGAACGGGAAAAACGCGATTTATCAAATCCAGGCAGGAACGGCCTACGTCACGTTCGGAAGTTCCGGACTCGCGGAGTCGGCCGCATTTGTTGCGAATCTGGCCGACCTGAATCGTCTGGTGGCGATCGTAACAGGAGTCTGCCAGTCGCTCGGAGTGAGTTACAAGGACGACGCAGAAGGCCCAAAAGGTAAATTCCACCGGTACGAAAGCAAGGACGGGGGGACGCGAGCGGCGATTACAGCGACCCCTCCGCAGCTTGTCATCATTGTGCAAACCAAGGCGTTCGGGGCAAGCGACACCTCACCGATGACGATCGCGATCTGGAAATGAGCGGGAAATATGTTGTCAGGGGCCACATGACAGCAAAGTATCGAGCGATGCGGAAACGATTTTTTGTTCTCGACCAACCTGTCGGAGCCGGTGGCTCGATGCTATTCCAGCTCCTGCTTATTGGCTTGTTCTTAACTAAGGTGTATCCAGCGGTCGCGGGCGAATCCTCTTCCGCGATCGGATGGTGGCAGAACGCTGACGCAACGTTCGAAATCTACGATGAGCAAGGGGCGCTCAGCGGCAAAATTGTTTCCTTGAGAGAGGAGCGGGACGCGGAAGGAATGACGAAAACCGATATCCATAATCCGGACGCATCGAAACGGGCACGGCCTATTGTCGGACTGGTGATGATGTCCGGCTTTGTCAAGAAAAGTGACTCGCATTGGGAAAATGGAACGATCTACGACCCGAGGAACGGGAGCACGTACTCCTCCACACTCGATCTCGACGGGCCAAACCGGATCAAAGTGCACGGGTTTATTGGGATTTCGCTATTCGGAAGGACAGAAATCTGGACACGAGCGAGCCCTCGTTGAGCGGGTTAATTCGGTCCGGCGGACATCGGAGCTCCAGGCGCATTTCTCACGTCCCGTGAGAAATGCGTGTCCTGGGCTACTGTCCTGTTTTGTCGAGAAAAGTCAGCGCCGCGGAGTTGAGGCAGAATCTTAGTCCGGTCGGTGGAGGACCATCCTCGAAGACGTGACCAAGATGTGCGTCACAACGGGCACAGAGTATCTCGGTTCGATTCATTCCGAAGCTGTGGTCGGCTTTCAAAATGACGTTTTCTTTCGCGACAGGCTGAAAGAAGCTCGGCCAGCCTGTTCCTGAATCGAACTTCGCATCCGAGGCAAAGAGCGGCAGGTCGCAGCAGATGCAGACGTAGATGCCTTTGCGGTGATTATCGAGCAGCCTGCCGCAGTACGCCGGCTCGGTCCCCTGCCCTCGTGCGATCTCATACTGCTCGGGAGTTAATTGCTGGCGCCATTCTGGGTCGGACTTGACAACGCGTGCAACGTCAACAGGGCCGGTGAGTTCGCCGTTGGGGCCAAGTACGCGGACCCTGACCGTTTTACCCGAAATGGAATCTTGAGTTTGTGCCATAGCCTTCACAAAAGAGCCACCGAAGAGAATGCTCAAGAGGAAACAAAAACGGGAGATCGGTTTCATGCTTGTCTAATTTGTCAGTCGATTATTTTCACGGGGACCTCATCCAGGTCCAATTCCCGTCAGACAAAAGATAGATCCGCAACAGGCAAAATGCGTTTGAACCGGCACTGATCGCCCCTCTGGGGTCGGAGCACTCACGGCGGATCAGTCGGCTCGCCGAATAAAAGTCCCTGGGCGAGGTCAACCCCAATGGAGCGAAGTTTTTCCAGCGTCGCCTTCTGCTCGACAAATTCCGCGATGCTCTTGATTTTAAGCCGATGGGCGACGTCGTTCATCAACTCGACAAAGATCCATTTTGAGGGATCTTTTTCGGCATCGCGAACGAAGCTGCCGTCGATTTTGAGGTAGTCCGCAATGAGCTCCTTCAAATAGTTGAAGGATGAAAAGCCGGCGCCAAAGTCATCCAGAGCAAAGTGAAATCCGGCTGCGCGGAGACGCTGCATCATTTTCATCGCGGCAGGCATATTCGAAATGACCGCTGTTTCGGTTATCTCCAGAGTAATCCTGCCGGGATTTACTCCGGCGCTTTTGAAAGAAGCCTCGATGAAATCCGGTAAAGTCTGGTCACCGAACGACTGGCCGGAAAGATTTATGGCCAAGCGCAGTCCGCTGTTTCGAATAAGGTGGGGCAAGGTCATCGTAATCACTTGGCGATCGATCTCCGGCATCAGATGAAACCGTTCCGCGGCCGGGAAGAACGCCCGCGGAAGAAGGAGTCTCCCGTCGCTGGGAAGACGTAACAGCACTTCATAGAAAGCTGGTTTGGCGGTCTGCGCATCGACGATCGGTTGGAACAAAATCTCGAATCCTTTGGTCTGGATCGCCTCCTTAATCTGCGCCGCACACGGTGCGAGCTCGCGTAAACCTGCCATCGAACCGTCCTCGCCGTCGTAGACGTCGACCTGATCACCCCCTCGGACTTTGGCGCCGTAGCACGCTGCATCGGCAAACGTAATCACATCCTTCTCTGCCACCGAACCATCAATCATCGCCAGACCGACTGAAGCGGCCACGCTGAACGGCCTTCCAGAATGCGAAAAATGAAGATTCTCCATGCGGGAGCGGATGCGCTCCGCGATAAATCTGGCTTCCTGTAAATCGGTGTCGCGGAGTACGACAGCAAATTCGTCCCCGCCGAGCCTGCCCGGCACGTCATGACTGCGTACGGACTCCTGAAGAAAGGTCGCGACCTGCATAAGGACCTTGTCGCCTGCGGTATGTCCAAAGGAATCATTGATTAACTTGAAATTGTCCAAGTCAACATAGAGAAGGGCGCTCGAGACGCCATCGCGTGCAATCTGAACTGAGTCTCGCAATACATCCAGAAATGCTGCCCGATTGAAGAGATTTGTGAGTGGATCATGCGTCGCCAAGTGCCTTAGGCGTTCACGTTCCTGTTGCAGATTTTCTGCCAACGTTTTTCGTAACTCCTTATTTTTGATCTGCTGCTGTGCGATGATCAGGCGCACCTCCAGAATGTCTGTCTGATAAGGTTTTACAATGTAGTCGTCTGCCCCGGCTTCAAGGATCCTCTGCAAATCCCCGGTTCGATCGCTTGCGGTACCGACAAGGATTAGGTGCTCCTCTCCGCCGGGCTGCTGGCGGACCCATCTGCAGAACGAAAAGCCGTCCATTCCCGGCAGGAACAGGTCGAGGAAAAGGAGCGGATAGAAGGTGTCGTGATAAACTTTCATCGCCTCCTCCGCGCTCGCGCAGACGGTCACGTTGTAGCCACGCCTTTTGAGCATCTGACTGAGGACCAGACTGGTTACGGGGTCATCTTCGACGACGAGAACTTTCATGCCGGCAGAAAGGTTAGACACAGGTGAGGCACTAGAGACGAGAAAAATACTATTATTATAGACGGTATTTACGATTTTCGTCGGCGATTGTCATGTGTGACGCGAAGACCTCCGCATTATCATGGCTGGATTGCGCTACGTAATTTCGATTTACTTCTTATCCGCATTGCTCGATGTGGGTAATATGGTAATTTCGTGAAACGATGGAATGTTTCGGTTGGAACCGTCTTCGGTCTACTACCCCCGGCTCAAAATTCACCAATTGAGCCTACGCTCTGTCAAAACGTGCCGAGTCTCGCTCGCCTGCTCCGTCTTCTGACAATCTTCTTCGTGTGCCTCGTGGTTGGGAGCCGGGAGAGAGCAACCGCCGAAAGTATTGAAGCCAGTTCCCGGTCCGATATCATGCTTGGAATGTCTACCGTCTTAACCGGCTCCAACGCGCAGCTGGGCGAAGAGATGCAGCAGGGCATCG
>CAZMNG010000511.1:0-4094 GCA_964567505.1 uncultured Chthoniobacterales bacterium | reverse complement strand
CATCAGCGGCGGCGTCTTTAACGAAGGCGATCAACCTCTGCCGCTCAGCCCGGAGCGCAGCAAACGCTGGTATTGACCCCGCAATTTGTTTCCGTTGCGCAAATGAGCCTTGTCCCGGAGTTGGCACCTGTGATTGAGGCGCAACCCGATTGGATGAACTACTTTACGATCTGGGGCGACGGAAAAATTGACGTCAACCTGGCAGACTCTGACACCATCGCGCTTGTCACAGGAGTGTCGCAGGCGACGGCGGATCAATTCGTAAAATACCGTTGGGGTCCGGACGGCAAGCCCTTTACTTTGGATGACCGGGTCTACAACACCATGGATGAAGTTCGTGCGGCCCTCGGGCTAAGCCCTGAGCAGTTTCAACTGGTTCAGAATGATCTCACCCTGAATAGCGAGATTGACCGAATCGAGAGCACCGGCATAATCGCAGGCTACGAGAAGAAAATAGTCGTTGTCATGAACCGGACCCAAATCCCGATAGCCTATTTGTCATGGCAGGAAAACTAGACAAAGCACGCGTTCATTTCCTGCGCGCCGTCGATGGCGATCAGTGGGAGTATTGGGTTTTTGTGGACAATAAGCAGCCACAGTTCGTGCGGCGGCTGGCGGCGCCAACGGAGGTTCACCAGCCAGTCGTCATGTCGCTGCCAGCGCAGTGCACCGTCACGTTTCCGGTATGGTTCCCGACGAACGACCGTGCAGTAATCCCTGAAATGTTGCATCTGCAATTGGAAAAAAGGGGATTGCTGGGAAGGAACGGTGGAGATTCGGCAGCAGACTATCGGGTCATTGAAACCAGCGAAAATCAGACGCTCGCGATCGCCACCATTTTGCAACCGGAGTTTCCCAAGGAACTGGCGTTCGAAAGAGTCCAGCGCTACGAACCTTCGGCCTACACTTTTCCGCTGCCTGCGGACAGGTTGGTGCTTTGGAGGGAGCGAGGACGACTCACCGTTGCGGCAACCCGCGGCCGGGAACCAGTTACCGTGCAAGTTCTCGGTGACAGCGTACTTTCAGATACCGCTGCGCTCGAGCTCAAGTGCATCGTGTTCGAACTCGAATCACGGCGGCTGTGCGAGCGGTTGCTCGGGATCACTCTGTGGGGCGATTTCACCGTCGAGGAAGCGGACCGGTTGGAACGGCATATCGGGTTGAAGGTCACGCGGGATAGCGTGCCTCCCCCAAACTTGCCCAAGATCAAATCCAAGTTGCTGCCGCCTGAGGTTTTCTCATTGCACGAAAAGAGGCGGCGCAGAGGCCGTGTCATTGCCGCTATTGCCTGGCTGGCTGCTGCGTACGTCGTCGGCATCATCGGAATGATCGGATTTATCTTTTGGCAAAGGGACCAGGCCCGTGAGCTCCGGCAGAATATCGACCGTCAAGCCCCAACGGTTGCCGCGATCCAGGAGACAGCAGATCGCTGGCGGCAGATGGAATTGGCGATCGATCCGAGAGTCTACCCAGTCGAAATTCTTTACCAGGTCTCCGGCCTCTTGCCGCATGACGGGCTGCGACTGACCGCCCTCGAAATAGAAAACGGAAAGGTCGCCATACACGGCGAGGCAAGCACGGCACCGGCCGCGTTCAAGTTTTCAGAGGACATCAAAGCAAAACCGGAACTGCAGATGTTTACGTGGCAGATGCCGAGCCCGACGCTGAGGCCTGACGGTCGAGCAGAGTTCACGATCGAAGGAGCACCGAAAATTGCGAGCATTAACTAAAAGCGAAAAACGGCTCTCCACTATCTTTGTTGTCGCGCTTTTCGCGATGGCTAACTTCTACGGTCTTAGCTATCTCTACGATTTGATGTCGACCTCTTCACAGGATTTGGCCGAGCTTCAAGGACGTGTGAATTCGAACAACATCTGGCTGAAAGAGAAAGATCTCTGGCTCAATCGCAAGCAATGGATCGAGAAGACTCAGCCCCGAATCAATTCTGATCAAGTACCGCAGTCGGAGCTTCTAGAGTCCGTAACGGCAAGCGCGAAAGCAAATCAACTCGAGATCGAAGAACAGAGCTTCGGCGAAATCCAGTTTACGCCAAATTATCAATCGGTGTCGGTTCGGTTCAAACTCTCCGGCGCACTGCAAAATGTCATTAAGTGGCTGGTCCAGGTGCAGCAGCCGGAACTGTTCCAAGCGATCACCAGTTTTTCTTTGAAAAGCGGAAACGAGCCTCCTACTGTCAACCTCGAGCTGGAGATCGCCCGCTGGTATGCCCCGAAAACTTAAATCCGCGATTCGCCTTGGCAAATTATTAGCCGCAGCACTGTTGCTCGCCTCTAGTCATTGGCCGGCATGGGCTTCGGAGGATATTCCGACCGGCTTTCAATCCGAGCGTTATCAATCGGTCTGGATACGGAATCCTTTCACGCTGGTAACGCCGGTTGTTGCAAAGCTGCAGCCGAATATGTTTGATAAGCTGATCCTCGCAAACTGGCTGAATGACGGCGGCAAAGACGTCGTTTTCGTGCAGAACCGTGAGACGAACGAAATCGAGAAAGTGACAATCGAACCGAACGCGCATCATCTTCGGCTGGTCTCGATCCATCGAGATCCCGATCCGGAGAAGGTGGTGGTCGTCCTCTCCGACGGAAATGAACAAGGGTCGGTACGGTTCCGCACCGAAGTCGAACCTTCTGTCGCCCAGAATCAGGCATTTGCCCCTGGTTCGGTTCCGGGTGTACAGCAACCGGGCCAGCCCGGCGCCCCGTCTCGCCGGACGCAACGACTTTATAATGGTCAACCGGCGCCGGGAGTTCGTCCGCCGGCGCAAGGGGTGCCACAATTGCCAGCGCCGCAACTCCCGCAGCCGCAGGCAACAATGGACATGTCGGCGCCGCGAGCCTCGGAAGTGCGGCGCAAGCGAATTACGGCACCCCCGGCCACTGAACAACCGGTCGGTGAGGAGACGCCTGCACAGTTTGCTCCCGTACAGCCGCAAACGCAGTGACAGCTGATTTAGCAAGATCCGTTAATCTCATGTGCTCTCGCCATCTCGCGACTCTTCTATTGGGCTCAATAGCGTATATTTCGATGGCGAATGCCCAGCAGGCTGCCAATCCTTCGCAGCCGGCCTCTGGATCCCAGGGCCAGAGTTCGACGGCGGGTGAGCCTCTCGGGTCATTCCAGGCGGTCAACGCAAGCATCGATACGGTACTGATGCAGTACGAACAGCTTACCGGAAAGGTGCTGATCAGAGATAGCAACCTCGCCGCGAATGTACTCCCGATCACGATCTCCGTTCCTCAACCGGTGCCGAAAAGCGAACTGATCCGACTCATTGAAGCCGCGCTCCTTTTGAACAATATCGTGATTGTTCCGGCGCAGGAACCGGACACGGTGAAAGTGATTAATATCAATACTGGCAAGAATCCTCGCAGTGAAGGGGTGCGATTGTACAGCGGCGTGGAATCGCTGCCGGAAGGGGAGCAGGTGGTCAGTTATTACATGCCGTTCAACTATATCCCGGCGAGCGAAGCGTTGACCGTCTTTCAGACGCATATTCTTCCCAGGGCGTACACTTCTTTCGTTCCGATTAATAGCGCCCAGGCACTTCTGATTACCGAAAGCACAACGGTCATCCGGCAATTGATTGCGTTGCAGCAGTTAATCGATATCCCGCCGGTGAAAACAGTTTCCGAGTTTGTGCCGCTTGTCAGAGCGGATGCAGAACGTGTGGCGGACACCATCAACAAGTTGCTCGATTTTCAGAGGAAAGAGCGCGAGACCGCGGCGGGGGCTCCTGGAGCCCAGGGGGGGCCCACACCCCAGGGTACTCCGGTGCCACGGCCGACGGCCCCTGGCGGCGTAGCGAGCTCGGATGCCGGCGCGCTTACCAGCCAGGTTCAGGTGATTGCAGATACCCGTACAAACAGAATTCTTGTTATCGGTCACCCCGACGCGATTCCATATTTCACGACGCTGATTGAACAATTCGACGCCGCGGTCGGTGTCGTTGCGCCACTGGAATATCGTCTTCGGTATATCTCTGCCGGCGAAGTATTGCCGGTGCTGCAGGATCTACTCTCAGAAGACCAGACAGCGAACAATCAAGGACAGGGGGTCAGTGCAAATCAAAACCA
>CAZMNG010000510.1:0-4114 GCA_964567505.1 uncultured Chthoniobacterales bacterium | reverse complement strand
GCTTTCGAGCATCCACGCCATGTGGTTGAGGATCCCGACCTGACGCTCAACGAGAAGCGCGCCATTCTCGCGTCGTGGGCATCGGACGCTTGCGCGATCGAGGCCGCTCCGGCGCTGCGGCAGGCACCCTGCAGCGGGCAGCCGGTCCGGTTCGACGACGTGATGGAAGCGCTAGGCGCCCTCGACCAGCAAGCGGGCGCTCACTATCGCGCCCCGCCGCGCTATCGGCGCGTCCTGGACAACCGCATCCCTGGAGTGTTCGGCCGCAAATCCCGCAATCGCCGCACGAGCGGTCACGGGCAATCGATCAACTGAGAAATCACCTCTTGCAAAGGAAGACAGCTATGGACCGGCGTAACCTTCTTGAAATTATGGCGACTGCCGCGTTGGGGTTTGTGGTTGTGGGGAGCGGGGCTGTTGCCCAGCAGAAGTCTATCAAAGATCAACTGGTGGGCGCCTGGACCCTGCTCATCGACGACGGCATCGAGCCGGACGGTACCCACGTCCCAGCCTTCGGCCCTAACCCGGTCGGTTCACTGATATTTACTCCCAATGGGCGTTACTCCCTGCAGATCATGCGCGTGATCAATCGCGCACCGTTCGCTTCAAACAACCGGGACACCGGAACCGCGGATGAGAACAAGGCCGTGTCGCAGGGCACGATTTCCCATTTTGGCACCTACACGGTCGACGAAGCGGCCAAGGCCATCAATTTCCGTATTGAAGGAAGTTCGTTCCCGAACTGGGAGAACACCAATCAAAAGCGGCTGGTCACCGCCGTTACGGATGAAGTGCTGACATTTTCGAACCCGACTTCGTCAACACCGGCGCAAGGATACACGCACACGGAGTTGGTGTGGAAGAAAGTGAAGCAATCTCCCGAGGGCAGATCATGAAATCGAGACATTGGGGGAATCATAACATGCGGACAGCAGGTATTTTCGATTATGTGATCGCGCGAGTAGACAACGTCGTGCACGTCGATTTCGATCGCGATACGAGACCCCCGAAGCCCACATTCCGGGGGCCGGTGCGCTTCGAGCCGAGTCTTCGAACGCAGCCCATGCGAATTCTCATCGTCCGTCGTTGTTGGACCACCCAGTACGGCGGCAAACCGCTCGAGGTTGAGCCGAGAGACAGCTCGACAACAAGCTCACATGACAAAGGAGGAGGCAATCATGAAACGTGTTTTCTCACTGCTGGCTTCAGCTGCATTCCTATGCGTGCTGACCAACATGGCTCTCGCCGACGACAACTCGATCCAAGCAGCAGGGGAGGACCACTCCCTGCTCTCGACGTGGGATAAGCCAGCGTTTTCGCCAACCCCGTACACGGACTCGGCGCCCTGGCTCGATTCGCGCCCGGCAAAGGGCCAGCACGTAGATTTTCTTCTGAGCCCCAAGTTGGAGAGCATTGGCCCGTTGCTGGCGCAGAAGGGCAGCTGGCCGGCGAGTTCAGAGGCCGCCCCTCGACGAGCGGACTGACGTATTACCTCACGTCGTCGCAAGGTCGGCGACGGGTGGGGGGGGCCGCGCCGGATCGGTCGAGTGACCGATCCGGCGCATCGCCACCCGAACGGGTGACCCCACGAAGTCAGTAGGAGAACCACGATGAAAATCGGCCTTCGCCAAATGGCTCGATTAGAGGCAATCAAGATAACATGCGGCGCTGTCGTCTTGGCCCTATTTCACGGCGGAGCCCTTGGAGCAGACATCCCGGCTGACAGTCTGAAAATTGCAGCGGGGGTCGTGAAGGCGCCGGGCTATGAAACCCCACCCGCCAAAGGCTACGTCGTCGCCAACTCGACGAACGTATTCAACGATCATGCCGTCTACGGAACCGACGTCACCGGGCAGCTCAAGCTTGGAGAAAAGGTCGAGGCCCTCGCCAAGGTGAAGGGTTGGGAATGGATGCTAGTGGGTAAGGAGGGCACCGGCATCGGCTATGTGCCAATTTCGATGCTCGCTCCTGAGGACAAGTACGTGCCGCCATTGGGAGTGCGGCCATGAACAACGGCGTGGAAGTGATGAATCGTCGCGTCGATCTAGATAAGTTGCTTGGTATTACCGGGCTCTTGATGAGCTCCGTCTTGATCCTGTCACTTGTCGTGAGGTGATCGCCGGCGACTATCGGTGATTCGATTGGCAGTTTTGGCAGCTGTAGTCCAGCCAACAGAGGAGGAAAACATGAGCGTAACACCTAGCCCATCAAAGCGGGATGAGAGTACCACCGATTGGCTTGGTCGGAAGAAGCAATCAAAAAAGGGATTCAGCTCCGGCTATAACCGCGACGATCCGCCCAAAGGCTTGGACTTCGACAAGCTTTCACCGGACGAGCGTCACCGTGCGCTTGACAGGTAGCTGTGTGTTCGAACCCGCTTCAGAGTTCGTGCGAGGGCCAAAACGCTTAACTGGATCTGCTGACTAAACCTGCAGACAAAACGCGAAAGAAGGCCAGAAAGGAGGAACCAAATGCGCCAGACTTCTGCGTCCGTATCCATTGTGACGATGCTTGCAGCTCTCGTCCTCTATTCAGTGTCTATCCTGACGGTAGTAATGCTTGCCGCATTGTCCGTGCCGGGACAAGGGCATGCCCAAGGCAGTGCGCCAAATCTCTCCGGTACCTATCGATGTACCCCGGAGCCGGCGCGATGCCAGTCCCCGACGTTCTCTGTTTCCCAAACCGGTTCGACGCTGGAGCTCAAGGCTGAGGGCGGGCCGGTGGCCGAAGCTAAAATTACGAGCGACATCACGCTCAGCGCCGGTCCGCCGTGGAATTCAAATGGGATCGTCATGCCTGACCGTTCGATCCAGTGGTCAAACGGCACCCATTAGCGAAAACAATAGGCCGAAGCGAGGAGGATGCCATGAACAAGCGTGACTTGTCCTTTCAGGCGCGGTTCAGCACGGCCATCGGGATATCCGCTACCATCGCCCTCTTCAACAATGTCGCCGCAGCGGCAGATATCTCTCCCGATAGCCTCAAGCTAGCGCCGGGCGTCATGAAGGCGGCCGAGGGATATGAGACACCGCCGACAACGTACATCGTGGCTAACGGCACGAACGTTTACAGCGGCCACTCATTCTACGACACCAAGATTACCGGCGAATTGAAGCGCGGTGATCATGTCGACGTGCTGGCCAAGGTGAAAGGCTGGGAATGGGCGCTGGTGGGAAAAGACGGGACCGGCATCGGCTATGTATCGATTTCGATGCTGTCGCCCGCAGATAGATACGTTCCGTGAACGGGGGTGGCGTGAGGGCCTAGCCCTTACGCCGCATCCGCGATGAGCCGTCGCCAAAGAAAGGAATCGCGAGGGCCACAGGGGATCGGCGGTCAGAGCGGAACTTGGATTGAGATAAGCAGGAGGTCAAGATGTTGGAGCTGGTAAAGCGCTCAGATTCAAAGCTTGCAGCAAGTGAGAACGGTCGGGACGCATGCTTCGATTCCACCTTCGCGACGGCGTTACCGCAAAAGATATTTCTGCCGAAGCGACCGGGGGAGCCCCCATTCGCGCCCCAGCAGTATTATTACCCTGCCTCGAAAAGCGGCGTCTTCCCTTGCATGTACTTGCCGACGGCCGAGTTGGATGCGCACGGCCATATTCAACGTGAGGCCGCGTAGGTGCGCTGTCCCCTCTAGCGCAACGTGGTCGCTGTTGGGTTGGGTCTTGGCCGTGTGCGATCCGCGCAGAACTCCAGATCGCTGACCGCAAGCGCGACCTGGCGATGTTCAATCGGGCAATCGACAGCAAGCTACGCGGTTGCGATGTCGTCGCCCTCGAGGTGGAGGATGTTGCGCCGCACGGATACGCCGTCGAGCGCGCAACGGTGCGCCAGAAAAGACAGGCGTGCCGGGTCCGAGGTGACCGAACACACCCGGCAGGCCGCCACCTCCTCCACGCGCCCTTTGGCGGCATCACGCCGCGACCGCTTCTGTGATGCCTTGCCGAAATGTTTTTATTGGTATCTGACATAACACCGGTCCGACTTAAGAACGGGACCCAATTGGCGGAGCAGCCTCGGCGCCCTGCAGGGCGAGCCAGCGCGCCAGCCAGAAGCCAGAAGACGATTGAAGCAAGAGGCACACCGCGGGCGGGTGGTCGTGCATGTAG
>CAZMNG010000509.1:0-4127 GCA_964567505.1 uncultured Chthoniobacterales bacterium | reverse complement strand
CGCATCCGGGGAAGTTCACATCTATGGGGCAGCTTCGAAGGTCGGTTGCATGCCGAGGGCGACAAGGAAAAGCGGACATGCGTTCTTAAGGTCGATCGCTTCAAGGATCATGACAGTCACGGCCAATGGGGCTTCCAACTCGACGAAATCGAGGTCGAGGAACACCCCGGCGAAAGCTCGCTCGTGCCACGCCTTGATGGTGAAGTGAAGGCGAAGGCCAAAGCGAGCAGAGGCAAGCGCAAATTATCGCTAGGCCAAGCAAATGTCCTTGAGGCGTTGCGTTACGCATTGGACGAAGTCGGAGCCATTCCGCCTGCCTCAAACCATATCCCAGCGAATGCGAAATGCGTCACGCTTGAGCAATGGCGGAGCTATTTCGACCATCGGACAACTTTGGACAAAGAGGATAGCCGTGAAAAGGCGTTTTCGCGCGGTTCCCAAAAACTTCAAAGTGCGAATTATGCAGGAATATTGGGCGTTTACGCATGGATTATATGAGGGACAAAGTCGGACAAATAGCATTTTGTCCGTTGATGTCCTGGGCCACTTCGTCAGGACAAAATCGGACACCCTTCTTTAGAAGGTGTCCGATTCTGTCCGGTGGCTTTTTGTGTCCCCGTTGGAAGCTAACTTCCAAACCTATTTGACCGAAAGGGATAAAACCAAATGGCACGCGGAAGGGCGCAAAAAACGCTAAATATGATCGATGCCGCGTATGACATCCTCGCCGAAATTCAGCCGGCGACAGTCAGGGCTGTTTGCTACCGGCTGTTTGTCGCTCGCTTGATCGAGAACATGTCGAAGGGCGAAACCGACAAGGTGTCGCGGATGCTGACCATCGCACGCGAGGAAGGCAAAATACCCTGGGAATGGATCGTGGATGAAACGCGCGAAGCTGAGTGCATTGCCTCGTGGAATAATATGGCGGATTACGGCGAGGCGGTGCTCCGGTCATATCGGAAAAACTTCTGGTCCATGCAATCCGAACGGCTCGAAGTTTGGTCCGAAAAGGGGACCGTCCGGGGAACGCTCGGTCCCGTTCTCGACGAATTCGCGGTCACGTTCCGCGTTATGCACGGCTTTTCAAGCGCGACCGTCGTCAAGAACGTCGCCGACGAAACAGGCGATTTGGATTGTCCGCTGCGCGTCTTGTATGTCGGCGATTATGATCCATCCGGCATGTGCATGTCGGTGCGTGATCTCCCAGAGCGGCTTGGCCGCTATGGGGCGAATGTCGATCTAATAAGGATCGCGCTCGTAATGCCGGAGGATGAAGATTTGCCGTCGTTCGAGGCGGTAACCAAACGCGGCGATCCTAATTATCGCTGGTACGTTTCGCAATATGGACAGGATTGCTGGGAAGTTGACGCGCTATCTCCGCCGATCTTGCGAAGCAGGGTCTGCGCGGCGATTGAAGGCTTTATTGACACGGAAGCATGGGACCAATGCGCGAAGGTCGAAAAAGTCGAGCGGGAGAGCCTGCAATCGTTCGCCCGTAAGTTCGGACCTGTTGTAGCGGTCGCTGGGATTGGCAGCGCGGAAGCGGTTGGCGTGCCGTCGCTGTATCGCGCAGGCGATGAGCAAATTCAAGCAAGCCTGAATTTGCCATCGGAACCGCTTGTTCTCGTGACGCCGGAGATCGTAGCGCTTGCCGCTAAAGTTCTTGATCGCGCAAATTACGGTGAGTTTGCCTTGGAAACGCGGGAGCGGCATGGATACATTTCGGCTGAATCGTTGGAATATATCAAGGCGAGAGCTGCCGAGGCTGAGGATTAGAATATGAACGCCATCGTCCTCGTCGCCTTCGCGGCGATCTTTATCCTCGAATTACGCTGGATCTGGCGATGATTATGTAGGAACACATTTGCGGTTTGAGCGATTGCAGTCGTTGGGCTCGCGCCGGATGCGGTGCAAGCGCTTGATGACGAAGTGAAGGCCGTGTTGACTGACCTAGTGCTAGAGACGACCAAATGGCGTGACGCCGGCCGGTGGGAAAGAGTTCATGCCAGACATTTCAGCAAACGTCATTGTCACGGCAGTTACGACGCTCGTAGCTGGCGCGATGGGGGCAATCCTCACAAATGTATTAAATGCCCGTCGTTCAACTCATGAAAAAATTTGGGAGTTAAGGAGAGCTAGCTACGGTCTTATATTAACGGAGTTGGCAGAAGTGGAATCGGTTCTTGACGAATTAGACAGACGTATACTGCTTGACGCTGCATCTATTACTAATGATGTATCGAATGCGTATAATAGGAGAACAGGAACTCATTTTGAATCAGCCAGGAAAGCATACACAGATAGTTATCTGATATTGTCCAATCGCTTCATAGAATTGTTTGAGGTGTTCCTTCGTTCATTGGATTACGTGGACGACCTCAGTCCGTCAGAAGGACATAAAATGTTTTCGGCAGCCATCCGCGCAGGGCGACTGAAGCTTTTGCAGCAGGCGAGGAGCGAAATGCCTCTGCGCGGCAATCTGCGGTGAAATCAGGGACGGCGATGTCCGACTCTGACATCCCTCGCAGAAGTCAAAAGCATCGCTGCGTTTAAGGATTTCTTCTCCTTGGAGTTCTCACACAACGGACGCTAAGCGCTGGGCGAAGGAGTGAACTGTATATTGTCTGATTCGCGAATTTTTCTGATCATAAGACGTCCGAGCCGAGTAATAGTGTCTCCACATTGAACTCTTACCTTAATATACCCTTCCTCTTTGATTGTTAATGGGGCGATAACAATAGGAATTGATAGATTTAATATTCGTTCAGAATCATCATCTTGTTTGTATGGTGCGTCTGCGCTCTCTCTGAGAGAGCCGGGGACCGTCATATGTACCGTTGGCGCGTCGTCGAGGTCGCCGGGGAAAAATACCCTTACAACGAGATCATCCTTAAAAGCTCCCTTTACCTCGTAATACCGAATTAGCATAACGAATTTTGGCAGCGTTATAGGAAAGTCGAGTGGATAGATCATATCTAGTTGGTATATGCCCATTAGGCTGGTCTTGCCGCCAACTTCCTGACGCAAATCATCCGCGAACAGAGTAAATCCCCATGCGTTTCTGGGCTCGGACATTTAGCTAAGCGATTCTAGAACGTGCACATCGGCAGAACCGCCTCCACTTACCGGAAGCGGAGATAATGTTCCCGTGGACGTTTGGATGGACGTTTTGGCGGACGCTTGGAGATCTTTGAAATGCGAATAATTGTGCTGCGTTTGAGTGATAGGTGAAGATGACCCTAGCTCAAGTTCCTCTGCGGAAATACCAAGCAAAATGTCGGAAATTGTGTCTATGGTAAGGTTGCTAGGAGCCCCCAACCATCGATTTATTACATCGGGAGTACGCTCAATGCGACGCGCCAAAATCGCCTTGGTCAGCCCCTTGTCTTGAGCGGCGATGAATTTTTCTACAAGAAAATTAAAAACGCGATTTCGTAGGCGCTGCTGGAAATAAGCACGCTTCGGTGTTGGGATAGGCGGCCCATAGTGACCGGCACCAATCTCAGTCAAGAAATGCGTTTGAGAGGAGGTCATTGATGTGGTCTCCAGAATGCGGCCGAAATCCGGGAAATAGCTCTCCCCAAAGCGCGTTGCTCTCCATTATTGTGTCTCGCCATTCTCTTGAGTGGCGATCTCCTAGCGGAAGCCGCTGCAACCAAGGAACAGGTAGCGATCTAGGGCTGCACAAATGGACAATCAGAACGTCCTTTTCCGCAAAGTGAAAAGTCGCCCTAAGGGCCGGCTTATCTACGCTGCGAATATCAAACATAAAATCTTGTGGCGGATGCAGCCGGCCGATCTGATGGTGTTCACGGCCCTTAAATGGGTCCCAGCATACCGTTAGCGTGGCGCCGCTCATTATATTTTCAAGGTTTGCGCGCAATCGAGCGCAGCGGTCACCCATAAGGGTGCTTTCCCACGGCCCAGAAACCAAATTTGTGATCTCTGCCGACATGAGAACTGTACGCCTCTCCGACGGTCCTGGAATCAAGTAGTCCAGCTTGAAAAGCCGCTTCTCCTTAACCCTGGCAAGCCATTCTTCGCGTATTGACATATATGTCAATAGCTCCTACTGCGCAAGCCCTATGTTGCTCGGTCATGTCGAATATTGGCGCGGCAATTGTCGA
>CAZMNG010000508.1:0-4137 GCA_964567505.1 uncultured Chthoniobacterales bacterium | reverse complement strand
TTCCCGCGGCACCGACGCGTATCAACGCTTCTTCTTCACTAGGTCCAGGTCTTTCCACGTTCGTCACAATCGCTTGGTGCAATTCTGGAAAGATGACGGCTTTCATAATGATTCAAAACTTGACTAATGAATCCCGGCGAGGTTGCGGAAGCCCTCGATTAACGCACGCCGGGCAAACACTGCGAGCAATATCGACGGGATGGTCGCAATCACCCCGGCGGCCGCCATCGGTCCGTATTGAACTTCGAGGCCGACCGCCAGAAAAGACAACAAGGCAACCGGGAAGGTCCGGTTTACGCTGGTCAGGATGAACGCAAAAAAGAGTTCTCCCCAAGTGAACAGGAACGAAAGTACCGCGGCAGTGAGGAGTCCGCTCTTCACAAGTGGCAAGTCGACGTACAAGAAAGTCTTAATCGCGCCGCAGCCGTCGATGCGCGCCGCGTCATCCAACTCCTTTGGTATCGTCCGGAAGAAACCTAATAGAAGCCAGATCACCAGTGGCAGATCGATCAGCAAATAAACGATCGCCAGTGCAAAAGAATTGTCTAGCAAATGAAACTGGATGAACACCGAGTAATACGGGATTATCACCGCCACTGGAGGAAGCATTCGCGTGGAGGCGATGAAGAACTCGATGTCTTTTTGCCGGAACCATTGAAAGCGGGCCAGCGCGAACGCACACATGGCCCCCAGGATGAGCGAGAGTAGAACCGCGATCGTTGCGACCCAGAGGCTCAACAACATAGGCGCCTGCACGCTGCCTCTCGAAAACAGGTAAGCGAAATTGTCGAGGACCGGTTGAAAAAAAGCTTCGGCGGCCGCACGGTAATGTCGACGCGCTGTTTGAACGCCATCGTGAACATCCAGTAAACCGGAAAATAGAGGCATATAAGATAGAGGCTAATGATCCATCGGTATCCGGATCTGACCGATCGCCGGTTAACTCGATGCCTCCCATCTCTTGCTTCGGGCGGCCGGTTGGCAGTCGTGGGATTCAAGTCGGCTGACCCCATTTCATGAGCCTTGACCATGCGCTTCCGAGAGCAATTGTAATAACAAGGAGTGCAAATGCCGCAGCGGTCGCCGTCGAAATATCTCCGGATTCGGAGATGCCGACAGCGTACGCAAAAAGATCCACGGTCTCCGTCGCGCGGGCCGGTCCCCCCTGTGTCAATGTGAAGAGATAGTCGAATGTGCGCATCGCATCGAGCGACCGGAAGAGGACGGTTACGGTGATAAACGGGCGTAATAGCGGCAACGCGATCGACCAGAACATTTCGAAATCGGTGGCTCCATCCAGGCTCGCAGCCTCGAAAAGCTCTTTCTGCTGGCTCTCGAGTCCGGCAAGAAGAATGAGTATCATGAAGGGAGTCCACTGCCAGATGTCGACAACTGCGACCGAACCAAGTGCGAGCCTGGGGTCTGCGAGCCATGCGACGTCAGGCAGATGCAACATCTCCAAAACAAAGTTGATCGGCCCAACAAGTGGATCGTATAGCACTTTCCAGATCAGCCCTCCGACCACTTTTGGTATGGCCATCGGTAGAACCAGCAGGACGGTTATCCAAACGCGTTCGCCCAACGTGCAGCCTTTGTGGATAGCCCAGCTCAGAAAGAGGCCGATCAAGGTTTCGGGAAGGATGGTCAGCAAGAGAAAGGCTAGCGTTCTTTCAACCGCCTCTAGGCTGCGCTGATCTGTGAGAACTCGCTCGAAGTTTTTCAGTCCGACGAACGGTGTGCCGAGATACGGCATTGTCAGATTGATTTCATGCACTGCGATGTAAGCCGCATAGCCCAGCGGCACGATCGCAACAACAATGAGCGCGGTCAGCGCCGGGTAAAGAAAATACCCTGGCCGACCCTTCTGAGATCGGCCGGTCATTTTGCGAACAAGTGCGTCGGTCTGAATCGCGCCATGGCGTTGAGGAGGAGCAGTCGCCAGTTTAAGGTTCTGTATAGGACCGTGGCGTGCCGGTTAGCCGCGCGCGCTTAAGGTAATCCGCAACCTGTGCAGAAGCCTCGGCTAGGGCGTCCTTCGGCGACTTGGAGCCCGCAATCGCTTCCTGAACGCCGACTCCCAGAATGTCACCCATGGTTCGATAGGCAACGGTTCGCGGCAGGTAGTCAGGATTAGCTATCTTCCAGGATTCGGCCGTGGAGGAGAGCCATTCGGGATTCGCTCTGGCTCTGTATTCCAGACTGTTCAACACTTTGTCGCGGGTCTGGCTTACCAGGCCGTTCGGCACGGACGCCATTTGTATGTCGTAGCTCGTCGCCCAGAAGATGAACTCGGCAGCGGCCTGCTGTTCCTCGTTGGACTTTGCTCCAATTGCGCTTACCGCGAACCCGAGTGAGTAGCAGGCAGGAAACTGGCCATGAGGCCCCGACGGGACAGAAGCATAGCCAATTTTGCCGACGATTCCTGACTTTTTCGGGTCTTCGATGCGCGTGTAGAAATTGTTCGCATCCAGGATCATTGCGACCGAACCGGTCGTAAACGCATTCTGCACGTCGTCCCACGAAAAATTGGCTTCTCCAGGTGGTCCGAATTCTTTGAGAATGTCGCTGTAAATCTCGAGGGCTTTTGTTCCTTCGGGCGTATTGAAATTCGGTTCATTTTTTTCCGTCAAGAACTGGCCGCCGTAGGAACGGAGAAATCCAGAAAAAATATACATATTCATTCCGAATCCGCGCAGCCCCCGCATCGCGATCCCATATTTGCCGGCAGCTTTGTTGGTGAATTTTTTGGCAACTTGGACCAACTCATCAATGGTCGTGGGCGGCTTGACTGCAGCCTGCTCGAAGAGATCCTTTCGGTACATGAGCTGTGTGACTTCAGCATAGATGGGCAACGCATACAACTTGCCTTGTGCCGAAAGCAATCCCCGGGCGCCCGCACTGATATCTGTCAGATCATACTTGGCGCCCTCTTTTTGGGCGAAGTTGTCTAGCGGAAGAATCCAGTCGGCCTGCGAGAATTCGGGAATCACTAGGCTGTCGATGGCGATCACGGTAAATTGGCCAGCTTTTGTGCTTAGATCTTGTACCAGTTTGTCCCGGAGTTGCTGTTCCGGGAACGTGACGACTTGAACTTTGATGCCGGTGCTTTTTTCGAAGTCTTGAATCTTTGAGGTGATGAGATCGGTTTCCGGCAACGAGCGAAGGGCAACGGTGATCGTTGTGCCGGCGAGGGGCTTGTCCACTTGTGCATCGGAGCGTTGCGCGCAGATGAACGCGGAGATTGAAATGAGGAGAGACCATGTGATGCGGGCTAGGGGCTTGTGCATGACAAGGGGGCGAATTGATCACCGGAGAATAACGAAATATTTCGAACAAAATCAACAATCCGAACATAGGTTACTCATTGAGGAGGTTTGCCGTCCGGGGAACACGCCGGATTCTTTGACCATGCCTTTTGATTTGTCGATCGAACGAGCCACCCCTGTTGATGAATCGGGCCCGTTCTGCAATCGCTCTCCTGAATGGGAACCAGCGTATTCCTCACCCAAAAGAGCCGCGGCTGTGCTGGTCCAGTCGGACTCGCCTCGAGAGGTGCGAACCGGACAACCGGTCTGACTGGCGGTCAAGCAGAGGCGTCTATGTCGCAGTCTCTGAATTCAGGCTCTAGGCTGGACAAGTATTTTGCGGTTTCGGCTTGTCAAAGGAAATGAGCCTGTAAAAAGCAAACAAACAAATTCGCACAAAGCAAATTCTGAAATCCCCAAAAATTTTGGCCGGAGCCGTGTATTGCGAGTCCGGCCAGGGCGATTCCGCCTCAAACCACGCGTTTTTCTCCCATTTTTGAGATGTTCAGAAAACCACGAATCAACAGGATGTTTGTTGCTGACGCCGAGCGAGTTGTGTCTCATGCACCATGCACCTTTACCCGATCGAAGGAGCCGTCCGCCGCATGCGAAGTACCCGCGACAGCGCCCATCGCCACCAAAGCAAGGATTGGCTTGTAAGCGGCGACCCTGCATCCGACGAATCTCTTCATGTTCCATTTCTCCCTGGGCTGAATTGTTCAGTGAATCATCCCAAGCAACGACCATTCACCCGCAATCAACGCTGCAGAAACGGTGAATGGTCAGGTGCCATGGCATCGGGGTCCGCCGCGTGTCGGGCCGGCAATGTGGG
>CAZMNG010000507.1:0-4138 GCA_964567505.1 uncultured Chthoniobacterales bacterium | reverse complement strand
GTCTCTGGGACACTGTTCCGGAGCCATTTGCGGGACTGATAGACGGCGTCCATCTGGACACGGTTCGTTTGCTGGGAGAACGCACGGCAGAAATGCATCTGGCTCTCGCCAAAGACACCGACTCGCCGGATTTCGCTCCCGAGCCCTTCTCGCTGCAACATCAACGCTCTGTGTTTCAGTCCATCCGAAGCGAGACCAAGCAGACCGTGGCACTGCTCACACGAATGGAGAGCAGTCTGGAAGAGCATTCAAAAGCGCTGGCCGAGGAAGTCCTTCGCAGCGTCGATTTGCTCGGATCCTGTCATGACTATCTGCTGCGCGAGCCGATCGATACCAGCAAGATTCGGGTCCACGGCGACTATCATCTCGGCCAGCTTCTGTTTACCGGAAAAGACTTTATCATCCTGGACTTTGAAGGGGAACCGGGGCGCCCAATCGGTGAACGCAGACTCAAGCGGTCGGCTTTGGTCGACGTTGCCGGAATGCTGCGATCGTTTAATTATGCGGCTCACCACGGGTTGCTCGAATCACGGACCATCCGGCCGTTTGATCGGCCGACACTTGAAACCTACGCCGATATCTGGTCGACGCGAACAAGCCAGGTCTTCCTCAGCTCTTACCTTGACCGGGCTGGAACCGCTTCGTTTGTTCCCAAAGAGCAGGGGGATCTCCGTTTATTGCTCAGAAGCTTCCTGATCCATAAAGCCCTTTATGAGCTTCGATACGAGCTTGATAATCGCCCGAACTGGGTCGCAATCCCGTTGCGCGGCCTCCTGAGCCTGATCCACGATGCCGGTGTGGTGGCACTGCCAGTATGACCATGGATTATTCGGAATATACATTAAAATAATGCGTAAGAGGCTTATTACAAATCTGTTGCTCGTGGCGAGCTGATGATGAATCAGGTCGATTTCATCATCCTCGGCAGCGGCATCGCCGGACTCAGCCTGGCTCTGAAACTCGCGCCGCATGGATCGGTCGCGATCGTCACCAAACGCCGACCGATGGATTCAAATACCGCGTTCGCACAGGGAGGCGTTGCGTGCGTGACCAGCGCGGAGGATTCATTCGACCTGCATATCTCCGACACGTTGATTGCCGGCGCCGGACTCTGCGACCCGGAGGCGGTCAGGACTATCGTCACCGAGGGGCCCGGCGCCGTTCGCGACCTGTTTCGCATCGGTGTGCAGTTCGATGAACGGGTTCTCGAAGATGGACAGCGTGAACTCGACCTCGGAAAAGAGGGAGGACACTCCAAGCGCCGCGTTCTGCACTACCACGATACAACCGGTTGGGAAATTGAGGAGCGCTTACTGAGCGCGGTCCGGAAGGAATCCAGTGTCACCATTTTCGATCGTCACATGGGTGTCGACCTGATCACGACCGGAAAACTCGGTTACACCACGGAGGATCGAGTGATCGGGGTTTATGTCCTGGACGCAGTCTCCGGGAATGTCGAGACAATCAGGAGCGACCGCGTGATCCTGGCCACCGGCGGCTGCGGGAAGGTTTATCTCTACACCACCAATCCCGATGTCGCGACCGGGGACGGCGTTGCAATGGCTTGGCGCGCCGGAGCGGCTGTTGCCAACATGGAATTCGTCCAGTTTCATCCGACCTGCCTGTTTCATCCGGAAAAAAAATCGTTCCTGATCAGCGAAGCGGTCCGCGGGGAAGGGGGCAAACTGGTCGATGCCTCCGGCCGCGAGTTTATGGCGAAATATCACAAGCGTGCTGCATTGGCGCCGCGCGATATTGTTGCTCGCGCCATCGATGCAGAGATGAAACGCACCGGCGCAAAGTGCATGTACATCGATATCACGCACCAGCCGGCCGGGTTCATCAAAGAGCGGTTCCCGAACATTTATGAGACCTGTATCGGCGTAGGGATCGACATCACCAAGCAGCCGATTCCGGTCGTTCCGGCCGCGCACTACCAGTGTGGCGGCGTCAAAACCGACCTGGAGGGCGCCTCGACGGTGCGGGGACTGTTCGCAATCGGCGAAGTAGCCTGTACCGGTCTGCACGGCGCGAACCGCCTCGCGAGCAACTCGCTGCTGGAAGCCCTGGTATTAGCCGGAAGATGCGCGCAGGCGCTGCTGAAGCCTAAGTACTCGAAGTATCATCAGTCCTTCGATCTCCCGGAATGGCGTCCTGGCAACGCTCAGGATGTCGACGAAGTGGTTGTCATTTATCACAATTGGGATGAGATCAGGCGGCTGATGTGGGACTACGTCGGCATTGTCCGCACCAACAAACGCCTGATGCGCGCCAGCACCCGGCTCAGAAATCTGCATCGCGAAATCCAGGATTTTTATTGGGATTTCAGAGTGACCGCTGATCTCCTGGAATTGCGAAGCCTCTGCACAGTCGCAAGCCTGATTGTCGACAGCGCGCTAGCGCGCAAGGAGAGCCGGGGCCTGCATTTCACCCTCGACTATCCGACCACCGACGACCCCCGTTTCCTGAAAGATACAGTTTTGCGTCGATACTGAATTTCTGTCGCAAAATGTCTTCTGCAACGCGGTACAAAAGAAAATTTGTCTGAAACACGGACAAATTATTTACAAAATTGCAGAAATCTCTTGCCTAACCACGTGTCTCGCCCGTAAAAAGGCAACTCAATAACTCATGAGGCTGTCACTCATTGTTTCTATTTGTGCCGTTATACTCCTCGGCGGAAAGGCTCAGGCTCAGTCTCAGTACGAAAGTAGTACCGACTTCGCGAAATACGCGATGAAGCTGCGTGAGAACGCGCTTCTGAAAATCGAGCCCAAGGTGATCATGTCACCGACCAAGACCGTATTCAGCGGTGACGGGCCGCGATATCTGACCGGACCATCTTTGATGGGCCGCGGATCAGCGTTCAGCGGTGGGCCCGGACGATACCCATGGAAACTGGGCATTGTCACCACCATTTTCTGGATCGGTGAACGCCCAAGCGGCAATAACCCGGTCCCGAACGATCGCAGTTCCTGGGATCGGAATTGGTACTATAGCTACGGCGGTTATGACAGCCCTGAGCCTGGCAATCGCAGAAACTATATCCCCCTTACCTTTGTCCCGCGCCAGAACCCGTTCTACGTCGCTCTGCCCTACAACGATGTCGAAGGCGGTCGCACCAAACCGGAAGCCGCGCAAGTGATCCCGTGGTTCAAAGAGGCGTTCGTGCGCGACGGCCAATCGGTTCTGAAGAGCCGCTGGATTGAGATTCGCCACGGTAACAGGGTTTGCTACGCACAATGGGAAGATTGCGGTCCGTTTCGCACTGACCACTGGCAGTATGTCTTCGGAGATGAACGGCCGAAGCCGAACCTGAACCGGGGCGCCGGCCTCGATGTTTCGCCCGCGGTGCGCGATTATCTCGGCTTGGGCAATATCGACGCGTGCGATTGGAAATTCTGCGAGTTCCGTGAGGTTCAGGCCGGTCCCTGGGCGATGTACGGCGACAATAACACCTTCGTCCTCCTCCGCCGTCAGGGATTCAATGCCGCCGGCGGCGGCAACGATCGATTTGTGCGTCGTGTCGTGTTCAGGACCGAGTCGACAGATTAGTAGGAGGAGTCCCTTACCCGCGCGAGGCGCGGGCCTCAACGGGCTAAGAAACTTTTGCGCAGTTCGGGGTTTCGCCCTCGTGTCAAAACCTGTTTGCGGCCACCTCCAGCGCCGAAGTTTCTTAGCAGAGGCGAGTCGCCAATCGTAGACAGGCTGAAAAGCCAATCCTCCGTTACCCGCAACTACGGGCTTTGTGGCCAACCGCCTCGCTCTGCACGCCTCCGTCGGATGCAGACCAAAGGAGGACGCCCGCCAGCGAAATTATCGCCGGCGGCGCAGTTATTCACGAGCTTGCGACTGCTGCTGTGCCGCCGGGCTGGGGCCGGCCTCTCTGCAAGCTTATGAATAACTGCGAGACTGATATCAGCATAGGCGTCCCCGCCTGTCGATTTCTCGCTCGAGGCTGCGATCAAATCGGGTAGGGGTAGCCCGCGGGTTATTGCTATCCAATATATTCGTCCGAGGTGCGCCAAGCAGTGACAGGCGGGGACGCCAATCGAAGACAGGCCGAAAAGCCAATCCTCCTTTGCCCTGCCTCTTAGAAGTAAGTCTCACGTTCACCGAGGCTTCCCACCCGCAAAAA
>CAZMNG010000506.1:0-4141 GCA_964567505.1 uncultured Chthoniobacterales bacterium | reverse complement strand
TCTTGGCGACCAGCTGCATAAGGACCGTGTTATCCCCCTCAAAAGTCGTATAGATGTCAATATCCGCTTTCAGGGCGCAGATGCGGTTTGCGGCAACGTATCCCTCGCCGCCGCAGGCTTCGCGGCAGGTTTGAATTGTTTGAGTCGCATTCCAGGTGGCGACAGCTTTTAACCCGGCCGCGAGAGTTTCGACTGAACGCGAATTGCCTTTAGATTCGTTCAGTTCTACGAGATGCTTCAGGGCGAAATCGAGCGCAAAAGCAGATGCAATCAAAGGAGCGAGTCGCCTTTGATGAGCGGGATAATCCAGCAGGAGAGTTTCCTGACGCGATTTTGATGGTCCGAACTGTCTTCGGCGCGCGGCGTATCGAGTGGCAATCGTGAGGGCGCTCTTTGTCGCACTATTGGCGCTCACCGCAATGCTGATCCGGCCACTGACAAGCGTTCCGATCATTGTGAAAAAGCGGGCGGTCGGAGTTTGAATCTCACTGCGGTACTGGCCGTCGGCGGTGACATCTGCGAACCGGTTCAGGAGTTCCGTGCGCGGAACTTTGACATGGTCGAACCAGATCTGACCGTTATCGACGCCGTTCAACCCCATCTTCGTTCCGTTGTCCGCAATCGTTACTCCGGGTGTCGGAGCACCGGATTCGTCTCGAATCGGAACGACCAGGGCGTGGACACCATGATTCTGACCTGCAACGATCAATTGAGCGAACACGACGGCCACGCGCCCATCGGCAGCGGCGTTTCCGATGAAATTTTTGCCAGCAGATTTTTTGGGCGTATGAACGGTAAAACTGTCGGTCTCCCGATCGTACACAGCTTCCGTTTCAAGGGCTTGAACATTTGAGCCGTGACCGATCTCAGTCATCGCGAAGCAGCCCAGCAAGGCTGCCGTCGCGGCATCCGGCAGATATTTCTTATGATGATAATCGGTTCCGAGTCTCTGAATGCTTCCGGCAAACAATCCAAACTGGACTCCGAGTTTGATAACGAGGCTGAGGTCGTGAAACGCCAGCGTTTCGAATGCCGCGATAAATTTTGGAAGATTCTCTTCTCCGCCGACCGAGCGGGGCAAAAAAATCCGCCCGATTCCGGTTGCCGCCAGCCTCCGGGTCCAATGAAGTACTAATCCCCGGTAGGTGCTGGTGTCGGTTCCGTCGTAGTACTGAAAATCGGGTTGGGTGACGAGCTCTTTCACAAAGCGACGGGTCTCAGCATGCTCGCCGTCCAGCAGGTGTTGCAGGACCTTCGGATCGAATGTCGCCGCCTTCCTTTCGATCGGTGGATAGATCGGCTCGCCGACGGCTCCCACCGCCGACCGCGCACCGTCAACGTTCGCCGGTTTTTCGAGCATCTGTTTCATTGGTTAATGTACCGGTTCACAAATCTCGCACGTCATTTCGGGGACAGGACATCAGAACTCGACGAAACGGTATCTCGCTTTGGGTAAAAAGTCGCACCGGCGTTCACCATGTCGGTCAGAAGCCCACACGGTTCGAAATACTGGCCCACATGTTCCCTGAGACTGTTTAACCGGCTCACCACCGTGGCAATCCCCACGTGATCGGCGTACCGCAACGGGCCACCTCGAAACGGCGCCCATCCCGTGCCCATGATCATTCCAAAATCCACGTCTTCGGGCGCGCGCACGACATTTTCCTCGATCGTCCGGGCAGCCTCGTTGACCATAGAAAGCAGGAGCCGGTTGCGCAGCTCATCCTCATCGACGGTCTCCGGTTCAGGAGGCTGGAGGTCGCCGGCCGGCGCATGGACTTTTCCTTCGCCGCCGGCACCGTAATCGTAGAAACCTTTGCCCGATTTCCGTCCAAGCCAGCCCTTGGCGATCATCTTCCCAAGCGTCCCGTCGAGTGGCCCGAGGTGCCGGATCCGGTTCGTGAGATCGTTCCCCACCTGCTCGACGAGCTCGAGTCCGATCTCATCCGTCAGCCGCAGCGGACCCATCGGCATCCCAAAATCCAGCATCAAACGGTCAATTGTTTCCAACCGGTAACCATACGCAAACAAGCGGATTGCCTCACCGATATACGGCAGCAGAATGCGATTCACCAGGAACCCCGGGCTGTCATTCACAAGAACCGGCATTTTTCCGATCCGCTTCACGAACTGGATTGCTGCATTCAGGGTCGCAGCGTTCGTCTTCGAACCGCGAACGATTTCCACCAGCTGCATCCGATGCACGGGGTTGAAAAAATGAATGCCAACGACGCGTTCGGGATGATGCAGGGGCGCCCCAATCTCATCAAGCGACAGGCTTGACGTGTTGGACGCGAGTACGGTGTCAGCCGGTACCGTGGATTCAAGTCCGGCGAATATCTGCTGTTTGAGGGCCAGTTGCTCGACGACCGCCTCGATTGCGAGGTCGATTCTCCGGAGCGGGATTTCTTCATAAATCGGTAGAATTCGATCCATCGCACTCCGGGCTTCGGTCTCCGAAAACAACTGCCGTTTCACCGCGTCGGAATAGAGCCTCGCGATCGACTGCATCCCTTTCCCGAGCGGACCAGGGCCCACATCCTTGAGGACGATGTTGATTCCGCGACCGCTCAGCCACTGGGCAATTCCGGCGCCCATGAGCCCGGCACCAATGACCAGGCCGTTCGTGACGGATTTCGCCGGAGGCAACGCCGCTGCATCCAGATCGTCGGGCAGTTTCAGTTTTTTGGAGCGTTCCTGGAGGAAGAAAACACCGATCAGATTTTGTGCCGTTTCACTCAGGGCCAGTTCGATGAAACCAGCCTTTTCGTTCGCAAGTGACTGTTCGTGCGGAACGTCCAAACTTGCACAGGCGACCTCGAGCGCTTTCAGAGGCGCAGGGTAATGGCCGCGGGTTCGTGCGAGCGCTTTCTTTTCGGCCCGGGACTTGATAAACCGGGAGAGCAGCGGTTGATTCGAAAGATGCGTCGTGTTAGTCCGCTTCTTGCCGGCGCTCCGTTGAATTTTCGCTGCCGCGGCGGCCAGCAACTTTTCCGGAAAGACGACGGCATCAATGAGCCCGAGCGCGAGAGCTTGTGCCGCCGGGTACTGACGACCGGTCATGATGACCTCCAGGGCGCTGGGAAGCCCGATCAATCTGGGCAGCCGGGTCGATCCGCCCCAGCAGGGCAGAATCCCGAGGTTCGTTTCCGGAAGACCGAGTTTTGTTGTCGGGTCGGATGATGCGATCCGATAGTCGCACGCCAATGCAATTTCGAGGCCACCTCCCAGCGCAGCGCCATGAATCGCGGCGACGGTCGGGTATGGGAGGCGCGCGATTCGTTCGAACGTTTTCTGGCCGCGATCGATCACGGCCCCAATCCGCTCGGCACTCATCTCCCTGGTAAAACCGTTCAGGTCCGCGCCGGCGATAAAGATTTTTTGTTTCGCGCTTCGAATCATGAGCCCTTTCAGGCTCTTTTCTGTTTCAAGGAATCCGAGATGCTCATTCAGGTCATCGAGCGTCGCCGAGTCGAAAATGTTTGCCGTCGAACCTGGCCGGTCGAACGTCAGGATTGCGATGCCGGCATCTGAGATTTCCCGTTGAATGTTTTGATTCACTGCGTTGACCTCCAATTAGTCCCGATTCAGCCAAAGCGCTCCACCTTGCCCACCACCCACACACAGTGACACGAGCGCTCGATGTGCCTTTCGTCGATGCAGCTCTTTCAGCGCCGTCAAAACCAGCCGGGATCCGGTGACGCCTACCGGATGTCCGAGAGCGATCGCGCCTCCATTGACATTCAGAATTTCGTCTGGAATCTCTCCAAGTGGCGTTTCGCGCCGGAGATGTTCCCGGCAATACATCTCGGATGTCGATGCCTGCTGACAGGCGATCACCTGGGCCGCGAACGCTTCGTTGATTTCGATGATTTCGGCATCTTTCAACCCCAGGCCGGTTCGCTGCTCAGCTCGGTGAATCGCGTAAACCGGTCCGAGCCCCATCCGGGTGGGATCGAGTCCGGCATACGCGTATCCCTCAAGCCGGCCCAGCGGAGTCAGCCCCGATTCTCTCAACGCTCGCGCGGTCATCAGCAGGATTGCAGCCGCTCCATCGGTGATCTGTGAAGAGTTTCCCGCCGTCACGGTGCCGGTCTCCGGTTCGAATGACGCTTTGAGTTTGGCTAACGCTTCCATCGAC
>CAZMNG010000505.1:0-4152 GCA_964567505.1 uncultured Chthoniobacterales bacterium | reverse complement strand
CATATTGATCGATGCTGTGGTCCAACGTGCAATGGGATCCCGTAGCAGCGCATCGAACGGCGGCCGAATCCAAGGATCAAACCTCCGTTCAAAGTGTAACAGGAAGGTGAAGAAGTCGCTGATCCAGTTCAAGAGCGCCGATCCCGTGTTCGGTGGCGGCAAAGGCCGGCTGACATTTGAATCAATTTCTTGCATGGGTCTTTAGCACCGGTTGATGTTGAAGCTCCGGCCAGCGCTTCTCCAGGTACCGCACTCCTTCCGCCGTTAGAATTTCAGGGAGAAATGGATGAGTCTGTGTGCATCCGGCTTCTCCTTACCCCAATAGACGAGCCCCAGATACAAACCCGGGCTTACCTCGCGAATCTCGTCCCGAATCCACTGCGCCACGATAGAAGTCTGCGAGTAATCAAGTACGATGCACTCTTTTTCGTCGAGCCAGCTCGGATTCCGATAGACTTCCGCGACGATTTCCTTCGTCCCGAGCGGGAGAATACGATTTTTTAACGTGGCGCGCTGTGGATCGACCGCATCGGGCACAAAGACCTTGCCTTTCCATGCAAAGATATGAACGAATTTTGCGATGGTATCCGATACGACAGTGTCTGGCGCAATGATCGCCGTGCCATCGCCCTGTCCGGTCGGTATCGTGCCTGCGGGCGCATTTCGAAAAACGTTGTCGAGTTGCTCCGAGGAAAGTTTCAGAAACTCCGCGGGGTCCGTAATCGAGGGATTATTGTCAGTCATATTATTCTCCGTTGAAGATTCAGAGTCCGTTCAAAAAGTCTTCATGAATTCGATCAGCGCCCGTTTATCGGCGTCGGAAAGATTCGTCCCAAAGTAGTGCCCTTCGTCTTCAATAAAATCCGGGCACTTATTTGCCTCCAGCAACTCGGGTACAGCCTTAAGCAATTCTTTCGCCGAAGCTTCGGGCGAAAAATTGCCCCCGTGAATTGTCAGCAGCGCCTTGCTTAATTTTAACGCGAGACCGACCTGTTGGGATTGATCCGGGTCGAGGTTCGCAATCAAGTTAATCGGCATCCCCTTGGGGATGGGACCGATTTTCAGATAGCCATCGGCGTCGGCGAGCGCCCGGAGCGGCTTGGGAACAAACTCCTTACGCAAGTGCAAGGTACAATCTTCCTGAGTGCGCGAGATCGAATCCGTGCCCAATCGCTTTTCAGGCCAGAGGAGCTTCTCAGCCGCGTCGTTAAACGCCGCCATGCGGCCTGGCACCGACGGATCGCCGGTAAATTTGCCCAGGGAATTATTGTGAAAAAACGGCGCGCAACTCCAGACGCTGATCAACGAAGGCACCCGGTAGAATCCCGGTCCGGTATTTTTCTCCTTCGGCTTGAACTTGATCGGCTTCGCCGGGTCAAACGGATTATAAAAATCCATCTCATCGGGTGGAGCAAGGTCCTTGTAGGTCTGCGAGGAAAAATTGTCCCAGATATGTCCGGCGTTTGCGTTCGTGCCGAAAGCTCGCGCGGAGTTCGTTCCAATGGTCGTCAGAGGGTAGCGCCGGTCGTTTGAGAGAAAATTGTCCTGCAGAAAATCCGGTTTCATCACCGCTGCACGGAACCATGCTTTCCCTTCATCGGAGCGAGGATCGACGGACGGCGGCGGTTGCTTGCTGGAATGACAGGAGGCGCAGTTTTCGGCGAAGACCCGCTTGCCGCGGGTCATGACTGTCTCATCGCTCGTGATGAATTCTTTGCCGCCAAGTGCGTCGGCCAAATGAAAAGGCTGGAGCTTACGGAAAAAGGCCGCGATGTGACCCACTCGTTGCTCGGTCGCCTGCCAGAAAACAGAGTTCTCCTGCGCATACGCCGTTTCGAAAGGTTGCTGTGGAGTGAGGCCGATCAACCGATTGTGACGTGTCACCCAGTATTCGGAAAACATGCCGATGTTTACATAAACGCGAAGTGCCGCGCCCGGAACACCGACCGAATCCGCGCCGTCCTTTAATATGTGCGGCACTGGCATTTCGTGCTGTTGGCCCAGCGAGGCCAGCAAGTGGGGACCCAACGTTTCGGTTGCGGCGATTCGCTCGCGCTCCGCAAGCATGAAGATGGGATTGATCGCACTCGGATTGTTGATGTGGTCGGTCGCGATGCGGGAAGTGTCGGAAGTGCCGCGCGGTTGCGCCGCCAGTTCCTCATAAAAGAATCCGCCCTTTTCCACATTGCAGGCGAAGACTTTCCCTTCGTTGATATATTGGTTGCCTATTGCCGAAGCCAGATTTTCCCAGCCCGGATTGTTCGGATCGGCGGGCGGCTTATCGGGATTCGGAGCAACATGGCAGCTTGCACAGGCAACCCCAACGCGATAAGGCCGCACTAGATGGTTGTCGTTGTAATAGGTCGGATCGCTCATGAAGCGATTGCCGTTCCATTTTCGGCGCGCTTCCTCGTTGAAATCCGGATTCGGAAAAAGCCGGAAGCCTATCACTCCCGAAGGTTTGCCATAAACCTTTTCGTCGATGCCGGCGGGTTCGGGCGCCGTTCGTTCATCCAGCATCAATCCAAACTCGTCCGGCCTCGCTGGAGGCCGGAATCCCGGTTCATTGATCAAACCCAAAGTATTGAAACGCTCGCCACGCGGGTATTTTCGGTTGTCGAGCATCTTTAGCAGATCCATCAATCCAAAACTGTCTTGCGCGACCCCGTTCCAAAAATGATCGTTGCCTGCGCTCCAGAGGATCCACGCATTGCGTCCCATGATTTCCTCAGGCAAGAGCTGGATACCACCGTCCATCGGTTCAAAAACGTCCGCCGTGATTTCCGGGAAATCCGAGGGCGTTTTCCCGGAAGCCTTCGCCTCGTCGACAATGTTTTTCCTCGAACAGCCAGCGAGACCGGAGAGGACCGTTAACCCGCAGATTCCTGCTGCCGTGAATTGACTGAATTTTTTCACGTCGCGTCCTCGGGCTCCTCACCGCCTGAAACGAATCGTAGCCAATTTGATCACCCTGCGGCAACCTATTTGAATTGTAATTAGCACGATGCTTCACGTCGATAAGGTCAGAACTGTCTCTCCAATGTGTTCTCCCAATGCCCGGTAGCTTTCCCACTGCGCTTCGTTGAAGAACTGTTCGGTCGTGGGCTCGCTCGGAAAAGCAGGGTTGTTTCTCTTGTAGGAGGTAACGTCGAACGATTCGTCGCCGGTGACGCTGGCTTTTAACAGAACAATCCAGGTTCCCGGCTCTTGATCCCCATCATAAGTAACCTGTGCCAGCGCGGCGTGCGCCCGATTGGGTTGACCGATATCCTGAAGGGAACCGAGCATCTTGTCGGGGTGAGATAACCAGCCCAGGATCCACATCGGAAGCCTGTCGACGGCGGCGGCGACGTCCACAAATTCCACTTTCGCTCCAAAGTCGATGCGGGCTTGGCGCACCAACTCCGCCACGTCATCAAAACCGAATGACGCGTCTTCGCTGCCGTCAGCGGCAATGATGAACCGGACCCGTCGCCTCAGCAGTTCGTAAATTCCAGTGCCATCGAAGTGGCCGCCGTCGCTGATGTTCCAAAAGCGATGGGCAGGCCCCTGCAAGCGTCCGAGAAATTCCGAAATGAGCAAACTCTGCATTTTGAAGAGCGCGGCAGGTTGCGCTTTGAGTTTCCGCCAGAAGCGTGCGGGGTAGCGACCGGGACGATCCGAGGCGTTAAGTCCGCTATTCCACCAATAGCCGAGCCGGAGGTTCACGAGACCAAGGAGAAGGGATATCGGAAGACTGGTGGTGCGTCCGCTGCGCGTGCCAAATGCCGCCGCCGACGTGGCGATCCATCCGCTCAAGCGGAGTGATTCCACACAAACGGGCCAGTCGAATTTACCCTGAAAAACGTGGAATACCTCGCCCGAAACCGGCACGGCGCGCAGAGCGGTCTTTGTGTTCTTCGAAGGCGGATTGAATCCGTCGAGCAACTGGCGAAATCGCATGAACCAGGGGAGTTTGTTGACGGGCGGGGGTGGAGCCCAGGTCGCATGATATTTTCGACCGACACTCACGCCGCACGGACCGACGCACATCGGCAAGCCTTTCCGCGCGCGAACGCCGCGCCGTGAGACAGAGTCGACGGTTTCGTTCACGCTGAGACCGATCAGATGAACCGGGCCGCCATTTGCCTCCGGATGATAGTCGGAAAAGGC
>CAZMNG010000504.1:0-4160 GCA_964567505.1 uncultured Chthoniobacterales bacterium | reverse complement strand
CAAGGGAGGTTCGGAAGGTAACTGCGGATAACTGTTCAACGCGTTTCAACACTGCTAGTCTTTCGGGTGTTGAATGGCGTTGAAGGGTGTTGAACAGTGTTGAAAGTTGTTGAGAGGCGTTGAACGCCGAGAAGAGGTAACGGTCGCTCCAGGGCCGCGACGGGCCGATTATCATTATTGGTAGCAACATTTAAAATAAGGGGTACACCAGGAAGGCGAGCCTAGTTCATAGTTTGAACGAGTTGCGACGCCTGGTTGCAGATACTTTTTGTGCCACCTCAGTTTATAGTCTTCGGCGCTACCTTTAGACTTTCCATGAAGTGATCGATCGATTCTCTGTCTACAAGGCGAACGCCGCGCGTAGCCTTGCTGTAGGACTTCAAACAAATCGATTTAATTCGCCCCTGTGCCAGCAACTCGTAAAGCCGGGAACGAGAGAGGCCTGAGTACTTTACTGCGCTGGGTATCCTGAGCCAGCGCGGATTTAGTGTCACAGGACCGGTATATGTATCCTGCTGGATTTCTGTAGTTAGCATGCACCTAACATAACAAAGTCGTTTGGGATTATTTTTCGCAAATTTTGACTCTCTAGTGAACCATTGTGCACCGTAGTGAGCCTTTATGTGCTGGCCAATCCGGCCAGAAGAGGCAAAACCGGTGTCAAATTAAATCTAAGCAATTCTTTGACTTCACTCGTGCTTTCTATGGATCGGAGAATCTGACCCGATCAACATGAGGGACTTAACATTACGAAGTAGAAACAAGCGAACGGCTGAATGGGAACAAATGTTTCCGTTGATTGTTTACTCGAACCAAAGGGTTTGGCTAAAGGAGTGTTGTGGAAGTTGGAGCTCTTCGAAGCCGACAGTTTGCCGAACACGAACCGTCGCGAGGTGTAAGATTGCAGGACTTCTGTGGGTATTGAACGTCCTTCCTCGCGGGATCATGTAAAGGCTTTTAACCTCGATACTCGCGCGTGCGCGTGCGTCGAAGAGTTTGTTCGCCTAGTTCATCCCGCACACTTGCAGCAAGCTTGGTGATTGCTCTTGCCTCAGTGTGGCCGTGGCAAACGGCGCCGTACGGAAAGAATTGGGGGCAATAGCCAATGAAAGCGGCGTCTTCGTCGGACCACTCGATCCACATCGTGATTTTCTTATTTTCGGTCATGAATCCTCATCGCGCTCGTGACTCGCCGATGCGCTCTGACTGTGTCGTTCGATATACTTCCGGACTTGTCTCATTCTCCCGATCCAGTCAAATCTGGAAGTTTAACTGATTTTCGGCCTACCTCGCGCTCCATGCCAGAAACGCAGAACTTCGATCCGGTCGGCTTTAAGCGCGTACACGATAATAATGGGACGTTCGACAAGTGCGCGGACGTTGGATCTTTTTCGAATACGATGTCCCGCTTCGGGAAATTCGCGCAATACCTCAATCCTGTCGCGAAGCCGTCTTATGTATCGCTCTGCCGCGGAAGGGTTATCTTTAGCGATAAAATCGCCGATCTCGACAAGGTCCGCTTCTGCCTGAGCGGTTAGTTCAATTTCCAACCGAACCTCTCCTCGAGACGCTTCATAACGTCTTCCAGCGAACTTTTAGGTTCGTTTTCCGCAGACCAAATTCCTTTATCTACAGCGGCAAGGAATTCGGGGCTTTCTTCAATATCCTGAGCATCAAGCCATTGCCTGAGCTCGGCACGCTCCTTTGGTGCCAGCTTCTCGATCGCTTGGCGGATTTCGGCTAAACTGCTCATAACCTGAAGAATATCCGATTGGGCCTTCACGAGCAACTGCCGGCACTCCAAGCTCATCCGAAATCCGGCAACCTGGCTGCCGCGCTGGCTAGGGCATCTTTCCCAACTGCGACGTAAAGTTGATGAACTTCCTCGCTATCGTGACCAATCAGGCTCTGGACGACTGCGGCCGGAACTCCGGCTTCGTGTAGCAGAGTCGTGGCTGTCCGACGCAAACTGTGAAACGACAGAGCACCTGCCTGACGTTGGGAGGACCTGCCAATCCCTCGGGATTGGTGAGTTTGTTTTTCTCTGATGCCGGCCTGTGCTAGCAGGTCAATAAACTGACGCGATAGACCGCCTGACTTGCCCTGTCGCGCGACAACTTCAAATGCGCGTGGGTGAAGCGGCGTATTCACGTCGTCGGACGATGGCAACGCTCCCAGATATCGGCGTAAGGGTGGGGCAATCGGTAAGATCATCACTTTATCCGTCTTCCGGGTTCTAAGCCTAATTTCGCCCTTGACAAGATCGACATTGCTCCAGCGCATCGTTGCGATGTCGGCCAGCCTTTGTCCAGTGTATAGACCAAAGAGGATCATGCTTTTCCACTCGGGATCGGCCGCGTCTAGAACAGCACGAAGCTCGTCGAGCGTGAATGCCCTTTTCTTTGCCGCCGCTGCTTCTTTCTGGACGCCCTTCACGGTGCCGGCTGGGTCTTCCGGAATCGCATCGTCCTCTCGGGCACTTTTGAAGAAGGACTTGACCGCTCTGAGGTCATGGTTCGTAGTTTTCGCAGACACCTGGGTCGAGACCCGATTTCGAAAGGCAATTACGTCTTCTTTCGTGACTTCGGTGATTTGGTGATCAGCGCGAGGTCCTAGGAAATCCAGAAATTTGCCGAGGCTGTTTCGGTAGAAGTACAACGTGGCGGGTGCTGTTTCCGGCTTCTTTGTTGCCAGCCAGCTCGCCACGCGCGCTCGGACGGTTATCCGCACTATGTGTGCACCCGATAATTCCTCATGCAACCGGTCAAGCACAGTTTGAACTTGCTTGAGAGTGCGCTTGGAGCGGGAAGCCTTCTCGTATTCGTCTGCAATCCGCTGCGCCCTCTTCCTGTTCGTTTCCTTAGTGGTAGCGCGACGCTGATGTCCGCTGACATCGCGATAGCAGGCGGTCCAGTACCGAGACTTCGGATGTTTCCAAATGCTGGCCACGGTTTAGGTAATAACAAAGGTAATAACAGTCGAGGACGTCCGGCGCAATCCAAGATTTTCCGCTCCCTAGGGAAGGCGCTTGAAATGGACATCTACGGACGATGCTGGAAGCCATCGGGTGAATCGGGGGTTCGATTCCCTCACCGTGCAAAGACCGAGGTGTGCCTCAGACAGAATCTGCGATATCTCGTTGTACCCGCGAGGCACCCGTTGCGGACCGCTTGAGGTTTGGCCCGTTAGGCAGTCAGAAGGGTGAAGTGAAAGCTGGCTCCCGGTCCATCGTGGGCGGTCACCCATAGTCGCCCGTGGTGATTTTCCACAATCGACCGGCTGATCGAAAGCCCCATGCCGAGGCCGCCCGGTTTGGTGGTATGGAATGCGGCGAACACTTTTTCCATGCTCGATGAATCCAACCCGATGCCCGAGTCCCGAACCGTCACCATCACCACCCCCTCTTCGGAACGTTGCGTCCGGATAATGAGATCACGAGAACGGTCTTCGACCGTATTCATCGCATCGATTCCATTCAGGATCAGGTTCAGGATCACCTGCTGCAATTGCACTTTGTCACCCAGGGCCGGCGGCAGATCGTCAGCCAGTTCCAGACGCAACGCAACCTGATGCTTGTTCATTTCGCTCCTGGCTAGAAGGAGGATCTCGCGGATGGCTTCGTTGAGATCCAACGGTTCCTTCGCCGGTTCTGCTTTCTTGAAAAGCGCCCGGATACGGCCGAGGATTTCCCCTGCGCGGTTGCCGTCGCGGATAATCCGCTGGATTGTCTCGCGGGCCTCCTTGAGGTCGATCGACTCCTCCTTCACGCGAGCCAACCAGCGCAGACTCGCGTTGCCGTTGAGCACGACGCCGGCGATCGGTTGGTTAACTTCATGGGCAATAGACGCGGCGAGTTCACCCATGGTCGTCACTCGTGTCACATGGGCCAATTGGGCCTGCGCCTGTCGCAAAGCGGCTTCGGCTTGCCTCGTAGCCGTAATATCCATCACAGCTCCCACTAATTCATGCGTGCCAAATTCCCCGCGGACGCCGTGGGCGACAATATGGACTTGTTTCACCGCGCCCGTCGGCAGCAGCAAACGGTATTCGTAATCGAATCCTTCTCCGTTGGCCGCACGGGTTATCACGTCGTCCAGCAATGGAATATCTTCGGGATGAATGCGTTCCCGGACCATTTGCAGCGAGACTTTGCTGGAAAC
>CAZMNG010000503.1:0-4162 GCA_964567505.1 uncultured Chthoniobacterales bacterium | reverse complement strand
GTAGCATAAATAACGTTTTTTTCAATTCCAAGATCAGTCGCCTTCCGCAGGTCAGCGAGGTTCTGTTTCACAGTTCGCGGCTGGGGCCATACCTTGCAAACGTATTTCCAGTCAGGGGCTCGCGCGTTGATCATGGCTAGAGCCTGCATTACTTCCAAAGCACCTTTCGACGCGGCATCGCCGCCGACAGTAAGAATCATCAATTGGTCAGGAGAGATCCCCAAAATCTCCCGGACAATCGAAATCTTCGGATCCGTTGAGGGACGCGGAATAAATGAATCGGTGTCGCACCCAACCGGGAGCACCTCAATGATTTTAGGATCAATCCCGTCACGGATGTAGGTTTCGCGAACCCAATTCGATGTAACGAGAATCAGCTGCAAGCTATTTAGAACGTCTGCATAATTAGCGATATAGCCGTCAGCCACGAGCCAGGGGACTGGACGAACCCCGTAGTGCAGCGGGTGCAAAACCAAATCCGGTGTGTGGCCCCAATATCCGACACCAACAACCACGTCGGGTCGGAACCAGTGGTAATACCATGCTTTTTCCTGGGCCGAGTCGAAGTGTGCCGCGTAAACTTCCACGCCGAGTTCCCGAAGACCTCTAAAGAGCAGATCGCCTTGGGTGGCGAGCCCACCAGCCGAAGGCGGATAGTCATAAAGAACCAATACTTTCACCGCGCCGCTCCCTCCATCCACGATGTAACCTCTTCAGGAGAACTGAAACACCAGAACGCCTCCACGCTTGGAACCGCCCGCGCCTCCCAACTGTCGGGCAAGAAGCCGTAAATTTCCCGAATGATCCGACGCTTTTCATCCAGGGCCGCAGAAGACAGAACTGTCTTGCGGTGCGCACTGCGGTCCGCTCTCGGTAGGTAACTACCGTGACCGTCCTCGTACGCAAAAAGCCAGAGCGATTTGCTCACGATCGTTCCCGCGCGCCACAAATCAAAAACCGCGCGAAATACCTCCTCGTGACGTCGATGGCGCGTATACTCGCCCTCCGGTCCATGCGTTATTATCAAGTCAAAGCTGTAGCTTGCGGCCCAATGACCGATCACTTGGAACATTTCAATCGCCGGTAGCGGAAGTTGCTCCGGGCCATCATCACAGTCGCGGAGTTCACCCGCGCCTTTGAAGCAAGCAACCGCTTTCTGAAACTTGGGCGCACGATCTGAGTCACCAGCCCGGCATAGTCCCAAAATCCGACAGTTCCAGTCGCCTTCCATCAGCAATGTGCCACCTACCCAAAGTGTCTCATCGTCAGGATGCGCTACCACCACAGCCACTTCACGTATTCGGCGCGGATTCATTTGGTACGCCCTGCGAATCCTGAAACGATAGTTTCCGCGATTTTGAGCGTCATTCCTTCCGCCATGGCTTTCCCCGCAAGAATATTGTTCATTTGACAGGCTACATATCGGACCGCGCGATCAGATTCTCCCATACTCTTCTCGACGCGTCGCCGATTCCTTTGCACATGGCAAAACTGTTCATTTCCTGTCTGACTCGTGGCGACGGTCGAGTACGCAAGCACCTGCAGGAGGTCGGCCCGGTGATGTTCGCGTAGGACTTGATCCAGCTCGCGCCGCTGTCCGGGAAGTGGGATCCAGGGACAGGTCACTTATCGATTCCTGGTTTTCGACCGCTGTGTGTATTTGGCAGAAAGGTATCGGCTTATCAGTTTGCTCCCGGGTCGCCTCTCAGAGTTTTGGGTCTCGATCCGCGATATTTGCCCTGTCACTCGTTCTCCACCAGCCGCTTTCGCCCCGGCGAGACTTCGGCCGGGTCAGTCGAGCCGGTGCTTTCCAAGCAGCTTGCAAAGCGCTAACTCTGGGTAATCGCCTTCCACATCAGATTTTTCTTATCGGCAGAGAAGGACGCCCCCTCGTAGAGCTCGTAGGATCTGCCTGACTTTTCCCGAATTACAATTCGGAAGACGCGAGTGCTGTCTCCCCTCTGGACAAACCAGGGCAGATATTTCGCGTCGAATGGTATCGCGCTCCCGCGCCCGGTCCAGACGTCGGCTGTCACCTGCGGCGAATCGCTCTCGAGCAAGAGGGTCGGTTTCTTATCCGTAAGATCTTCAACTCGCACATTTTGTACCGTTGTGGTATTCCCGCGGATTCCAGTTCGGTCTCAATCGTGGTTTGGGCGCTGGTGGCAGGTCCGATCGCGGGCGTGGCCTCCATCGGCTATGTTCGAACGGTTGCCTGGGCCGATCGAAGAAAGCCGCGGGGCCGGCTGCGCTTGGTTGTACCGGTGGTGTCATTGGGTCTGCTTGGTGCGGTCTCGATTCCGTTCCCGCAGGTGCTTGGCAACGGCAAGGACATCGCCCAACTGGCCTTTGCGGGCCAAGTAGCGCCAGCCCTTTTGCTCAAGCTACTTCTGTGCTCAAGCCAGCAGTCACCGTGCTGCGTCTGGGTAGCGGCGCGCCGGGTGGCCTGTTCACCCCTACGCTCGCGTTGGGCGCCTTGCTGGGAGGGGTGCTTGACCATGCCCGTGAGGCATGAACACGGGGGCGAATACACCCCGTTCCTCTCTGCCAAACGAGTAATGATTATGAAAACTGGATGGTGTGCACCTTTGCGGGAAGCGGAGCTGCTTCATCGACTCGGCTTCGATTTTATTGAACTGCCGCTCGCGGCGTTCGTCTTTGAGGATCGGACAAGTTTTGAATCGGCCAAGAAAGCCTTAAACGCCGCCGCACTGCCTGCCTCGGCGTTCAACGTCTTCTTTCCGCGCGGCTTGCGCGTAGTAGGCGAGGAGGTCGATGGCGTTCGGATCCGAACCTATATCGATCGAGCAACTGATTTTTTGCATAACGCGCAGGCGAAAGTGGCTGTGCTGGGCAGTGCCGCGGCCCGAAATGTTCCGGAAGGTTTCGACCGGACTCGGGCCGAAGATCAGTTTCTGCAGGTCCTTTCCTGGTGTGCAGACGCCATCGAAGGAACCGGGATAACATTGGCCGTCGAACCGCTGAACCGCAAAGAATCCAACCTGATCAATAGTGTGGCTGAAGCGGTGAGTTTTGCTGAACGGATTAACCGGCCGCAAATCCGTGTCTTGGCGGATTTCTACCACATGGATGAAGAAAACGAGCCGCTCGAGACTCTGCTAAAATACGGACGATGGCTAGCGCATGTTCATCTTGCGGATACCGGTCGCCGCAACCCTGGGAGTGGGCTCTATGACTATGACCGGTTCACAAGGTTGTTGAAGGAAATTGGATACACCGGTGCAGTGTCGGCGGAGTGCAACTTGAAGGACACAGAGTCTGAGATGCGCCGAAGTCTAACCTTCCTACGGCGTTTTTGGTAAACGTCGCTCAGGGGCGGATCTAAAGAATCAAGAAATCTTTCTTTTGGATCTAACGTTTCCGGTTGGCGGCACACGTCGTTTCCTAATGGACCGCGAGTTTACGGGTAACGTCCGGTCATCGAGTTCGTCTGGGTCGCGAACTCGTTCTCAATTGTGACTACCTCAGCAGCTTTGGCGAATTGTTGGTTTCGGAGCCAATCTGGCGGGCGTTAACCCGTTTTAATTTCTGGATCGAATCAGCTTTGGTTGCCGAATGGATCAGAATTATGAAAGATTGTTTGACTAGCCAGGGTCGACCCGTTGCCGAAGAAACGTTCTTCCGGGCGACGCGCTGGTCGGATCCGGAACGCGACGTGCGAGTCGCGCGGGAACTGGCTCTCGACCTCCTGAAGCGCGATCGCCTCTTCTGTGTTTGGACCGGGAAGAAGCTTAAGGAGGATTCCCTGGACATTGATCACTGCTTTCCCTGGTCCGCCTGGCTGTGTGGAGATCTCCGGAATCTGTTGCCGGCGCTGCTATCCGTGAATCAAAGTCAGAAATCCGATCGCCTGCCGTCTGCGGAACGTCTCGCTAAAGCCAGAGAAATTATCGTTGATTGGTGGAATGAGGGTTATGTGAACAATGCGAATGCGCTGATCGGCGAACGCTTCCGGACATAGGCGACGGCATCCTTGCCAGGCATTATCGAAGTTCCGTCCCCTGAAACGATTTTTGACCGGATGGAGTTCCAACGACTGCGGCTTCATCATGACCAGCAAGTTCCAGAATGGGAGTAAATGCGCTGGCACCTCATCGGATAGGATACCGGTGTTTTGGAGTCAGAAAAAACGCCTGGAAAA
>CAZMNG010000502.1:962-4185 GCA_964567505.1 uncultured Chthoniobacterales bacterium | reverse complement strand
TCTTCGCGGGCCTGGGGCTATTGGCTTTCCTTGCTGGCTTCTTCTGTCCGCTTTGGTGCCATACCGCACGCGCGGAAGATTGCCCCAATGGAGCCAAAGTTGATTTCAAGTCTAGGTGTGAATTTGTCAAAGTTTTTGGACCGGAGAACCGCAAGACCGATCCTCGCATCGCCTCACGTCTGAACGGTCAGCCTGTCAGAAGTATCGCCGTTGTGGTGGGGGTCAGCCAGTATCCCAATATGGCGAAACCTGAGGATCGGGATCTTCCAGCTGCGAGGCAAGACTTAAAACTGCTAAAGGATTTTCTCGAGAATAACCAGGCCTTTGACGAGGTGATTGTTTTGCAGGATCAAAACGCATCGAGGGAGAACATAGAGTATTTTTTACGTGACTATCCGAGAGCCCGAGCGAACGATTACAAGGGTAAGGCGAGATTCTTGTTTGCTTATTCCGGTCATGGTATTCCGAGAGCTAACGCCGCAACGGGTTCGCTGGAATTGGCAAATGCCAAAAGCAGCGAAGATTTTCCAAACCTATTTGAATTCGACGAGCTAAGAGTATTGCTGGAGGACCTCGCAGCGAAAAGTTATCATGTGCTGGCCCTCATAAACGCGTGTTACGGTGGAGGTATTTTCGCGTCCGAGATTGCTGGTGAAGTGCTCAACAATCCGTATGGAAAAGGGGCTCACGCAATGACCGCCGGACCCAGCGACAGTTTGGTTTACGCTCTACCAGGCAAAAACAAGGATACCGGGGAGCCTCATGGCAGCATCTTTTTCGAGAATTTGATACGCGGAGTTTCAAGTGGAGATGCGGATCAGGACTCGCGAAACTATCCTTCGATACTAGGCCCAGACGGAGAGGTTAGGCAGAGCGGCGCCGGCATTGTCAGACTAGGTGCCCTCGACACTTGGTTAGCCGGACAAATAGATCAAGTGAATGATCAGACTGGGGGCAATCCGGATACGCATAAGCGGTTCTCTTATCCTGTGCTGGGATCCGTGGAGCCTTTTGACGTGACAGACCCTGGCGCGTTCTTCTTTCTGCAACCGCAAAAACCGCAAAGTTTAGCTCTAGACGTAGCGAGGCCGCAAGGCCGTGAGTGTCGTGCGAACGATCAGGGAGGGCCTTGCGCTTGCGATGCGAACGGACGATGTGTCGGCACCTGTGACAACGGGGCTTGCGTAGCTCCGCCTATCGTCTTGCCGCGTAATCCAACGAGCTTCGTTTCTGGAAAACCAGAATTGAAGGTGTTCAAAGCTCCATCTACATATCCAATTCGTGGCGTAGATGTGTCTCGATTCGAAGGAGACATCGATTGGAGTAGGCTCAAGGACGACCGTCTCGACTTTGTGTACGTTCGAGCATTGGCAAAAGGGCTGGACACGCAGGCGACCGCAGACGGTGTGGATCGTCGCTTTTCTGATAGCTGGGAAAAGGCCCGGGCATCGGGGATGTATCGAGGTGCCTACAATGTCTTTAGCTACTGCGACGCAGTTGCGACGCAGTATGATTTAATCTCACGCACGGTCCCAGTAGACAAAGACGCACTTCCCATCGCGATTGATATTGAACGTTATCCAGCCTCCTGGAATTCTTGGAATAGAGAGGCGCAGTGCGCGGCCGCTACGAACAACGAGGACCTGCGGAGGAAAATTCTCGAACTCGCATCGTTGCTGCAGAATCGATACGGAAAAACTCCGTTGATTCAAGGTGTCGGCTCTGTACTCAGCAGCCTCTTAAATGAGAGTTTTTCAAAATATATGATTTGGATTGCCTCATATCCGCGTGATGCGAGTGTATCCAGCCCGGACCTTAAGTTGAGCGGCGGAAACCCCTGGACCCTGTGGCAATACACAGCGAATTCTACTGTGCCGGGCATTGGCGATAACGTAGATAGCAATGTGTTTTTTGGCACTGCGGATCAATTTATAGACTTCAGGAATGGAAAATATAATGTTGCATTGAAAGCGAGCCTTTTCGCGGGTGAATGCAAAGGCAAAGAGGACGACGGAAAATTCTGTTCGTGTGACTCGCATGGGGAGAACTGCGGAACATGCAAGAACGGAAGCTGTGTGCCCCCAGTGCAATGAAGGTGCAGCTACGCGCTGACCGCTTTCGGCTGCCAAGGGTGGAGACTCGCTTCTTCGCGGGCCTGGGGCTATTGGCTTTCCTTGCTGGCTTCTTCTGTCCGCTTTGACACGCGGGCACCGCAGACGGTGCGGATCGTCGCTTTTCTGATAGCTGGGTAAAGGCCCGGGCATCGGGGATGTATCGAGGTGCCTTCGTGACAGTTCGGTTAGAAATCCTGAATCACTAAATTTCGGCAAATAGTGCTAAAATATAGCCTAATGGCCGCCTCTTGTGGGGATTCGTTAACCTTTGTTCGCCAACTGCGGAGTGGCTAAAAGGCTGTGTACGTATATGATGACCATCTGCAAGCACGTGAAGCCCGTAAGGTGCCATGCTAAGTCTTCAGAGTTCTTGACGGGCTGGTCGGGCGGCGTGGGGGCGAATTCGCAGGGGGAGTATTCGTTATGTTGGTCAGCTTTGGTCCGAGATCCGATCAGTATCGCGCCTACGTTGAAACCGGGGGCGAGCGACGTCCTGAGGGAACAACGGGTCCGGTCACGGACGTCAAGACCTTCTATGACCATACAAGGGATCGATACTTTCCGGCGACGTTCTCACTCATTTCCCTCCTTGCCCCCCTTGCCGCCTTCGCTTTGGCGATCTGGTGCATCGACCGGCTGCTCTCGCTCGGGAACATCTTGCTTACAGCCACACCCATACCCGCCAGTGAGACGATGCCGAAGCTCCCGTTTGACACGTTTTGCTCGAGTGAACCGCGGCATCATGATTCCTTGCTGAACGACGTATTCGCGAGCACGTTTCACTTTGCGGTCACGCATGTCGCTTTGTTAGCGATCTGCATGGTCGCGTTCGTCGCCGCGGCGGCAAGCATTCGCAACGTTCTGCAAACGCACGGTTTCTTGTCGAGCCGCGACGGGGCGCAGGTTTTCGGCTGGTTCCTAGCCCTCGCAGTCCCCGCTAGCGCAGGTTGTTTCGCCTTCCGCCTCACGTCCATCGGGGTTGGCGATCGGATTCAGGGCCTATTCGAGCGGCTTTTTCCGGTCCCTCAGAATGACGCCCTAAAAATATGCGACTTGACCGCTCTCCGCCCGCTCAAGGAGCATCTTTACCTGCAGATGGGCTGGGGAGC
>CAZMNG010000502.1:0-952 GCA_964567505.1 uncultured Chthoniobacterales bacterium | reverse complement strand
CGTCAGCGTCGCATCGCTTATCCTCGCCGCGGCGGTGCTGGCATGGCGGTTCGAGACGTATGACATCAACGGCGCATGGTCGGACAGCTACGTCTTGCGGCACAAGCTGAATTCTCTATTGACGCTCTTCTTCGTCGGCTCGGTTCTTCTGGTTGTCACAAACATAGCGCTCGCCTCGGCAATGAATTGGACGGGCAATGTGCTCGACATCGTGAGCGCCGCTACCCCCTCGGCCGCCACGCCCTCGGATTCGGGAGGCAACCAGCCGGCGTCGTCGCGTGGTTCCCGCGCGGGCGCAGGCAAGGGCGATCAAACAGCTAATCCAACAGCGAAGTCCGATCCGATAGCGGCTGAGTTTTCTTCGTTGAAGACGCTCAAGACTTCGATCGTGAGTTTCGCTGGCGCGCTCGGTTCGCTGATCCTTATTCTCATTTTCACGCCCGCGCTTTACGGCATTACCAGTGAAATCGAGATCGCTGGCAAGACTCACGCGTCCTATAACATGGCGGGGGCGAGCGCCGCCCCGCCCCCTGCGGCGGCCCCGACCGCGCCGATAATCGTTCTCGCCAAAGAGTCGATAGCGGACGATAGGCGCAGCTACGAATTGGAAATTATCGCCGACGCCGGCGCGGCGAAGGGCAAGCCTGGGCTGGAGTCGAAGACCCAGCCGGTGAAGGTTCCGGACGTCGCAGGTTGGAAGACCGTTCAAAACTGGAAGGAAAAGCACGGGCTGAAGTTATCGTTCAGCGACTTCACTGGCGGCTTCATCGCGGCGCTTGCGCCCTTGCTCTCGGGAAGCGTGGTCGATTTGACCAAGATGACCATGGGCGCGATCAGCTAACGATAGCCACGTGTCTCGCCGACAAAAAGGCCAAAGGGCACCTCGAAGAATATCCCCTAATGGTGTGATGACCGGCGTTCGAGTTCGCAGCGCGGTAGATCGTTCAATCCT
>CAZMNG010000501.1:0-4190 GCA_964567505.1 uncultured Chthoniobacterales bacterium | reverse complement strand
CTGTTCTCTTAGCCTCCCTCTTGTAACCGCGTCGAATCCAAGCGATGTTGGCAAACCTCCCAAAGCAATCGGCGATTTATGTCGAGCTCTGAACTTCGTCCAACACTTCGCGACATCGCGTTGAAGGCTGGGTGCCATTACTCGACGGTCTCCCTTGCGCTACGAAACCATCCCAGGATCCCAGCTGAAACAAAGGATCGGATCCAGGAAATCGCCCGCGAACTCGGCTACAGGACCGACGCAATGCTGGCGGCTCTCTGCGCCTACCGGGAGATGAAGCGGCCCCAGACGGAAAGAGGCGTAATCGCGTGGCTCACAAACCACCGAACGGAAAAGGGCTGGGCTGAATCGGCGTGTAACCGTGATTATTTCCAAGGCGCCACCGCGCGCGCTGCCGAACGAGGGTACCGACTTGAACAGTTCTGGCTGGCGGCGCCGGACATGAATGAGAATCGAATGAGCAAAATTTTGTGGACGCGCGGCATCCAGGGAGTGTTGCTCCCGCCCCAGGAGCGATTCGGAGCCATCAACCTCGACTGGAAAAATCTTTCCGCCGTCACTTTCGGCTACACCCTCAACCATCCCCGGTTGCACTTAGTCTCTAATCACGAATACCGAACGATGGGGACCCTCTTCTCGGAACTGACCAGACGCGGGTATCGACGCGTCGGCCTGGTCAATCTTCGTAACCAGGATGAACGCGTCGATCACAACTGGCTTGCGGCGTACCTCGTTGAGCAAAGCCACTTATGCGCCGGCCAGGCGATATCACCTCTGATACTGGAATCCTGGCACGATCATGAATTTCTTCATTGGGTCCGGGACTTCCGTCCAGACGCTATCGTGACAAAACTCCCGGATGTCTTAAGCAGCCTGAAACGGGCGCGATATCGTGTCCCGGAAGATATCGGCGTCGCCTTTCACTCTCTGGACGAAAGTCGGTCCGGGTTGTCCGGCATGAAAAAGAATTCGTTTCAGATTGGCGTAATGGCGGTGGATCTTCTCGTCGACATGCTTCACCGAAACGAGCGTGGTATACCCACTCTGGCTTATCTTCTGATGGTGGAAGGGACCTGGTGCGAAGGTCGCACGGTGCGACCGGTAACGGTCAACAATTTGACCGAACGGCAAATTTACGAACGCGGCTCGGTCGGAGTAAGCTCGCTCTGAAGTTCTTTGCTTGGCGGCTCTCCGATCCAGTCTGGTGACCGGACTAAAAACCATCTTCAATCGTATGCCTCTTGTTAGCATGAAACGCATGTTGGCCGTCGCGCTCCGAGACGGTTGGGCAGTGGCGGCATTCAACCCGGTCGATTACGGTTCAATGAAGGCGATCATCGCTGCAGCGACGAACCTGCACGCTCCGGTCATTCTCCAGACCTCCGCAAAGACCGTGAAATTTTACGGGTATGAACCGATTGTGAGCTGGGCGCACCAGCTCGCCGATGCATCCCCATCGCCGATCGCTCTGCATCTTGATCACGGGAAAGACCCAAAGATGATCGCGCGTTGCATAGAGACCGGGTGGACCTCGGTCATGATCGACGCGTCGGATAAACCTTATCAGGACAATCTCGCGCTAACGAAAGAAATCGTGGCGCTAGCCGACAAACGCGGCGTAGGCGTCGAGGCTGAACTTGGCGAAATCGGCGGGGTCGAAGAAGAAATCGTGGTCGGCGAAGGAAAAGAACGAAACGCAGACGTCGAACAGTCATTGGCGTTCTGCAGGGAAGTGAACCTGGCTGTGTTTGCCCCCGCAATCGGAACCGCGCACGGGTATTACAAGCACGAACCAACAATCGCGTGGGATGTTCTGGAAGCGATTCACAAGCGGAACCAGACGCCTCTCGCCCTGCACGGCGGGACAGGACTCTCGGATGATATCATTCAACGATGTATCCGGCTCGGTTGCGCGAAGGTTAACATTTCTACGAACCTCAAACACGTATTCATCGATAGCTTTGTCAATTACCACCTCGAGCATCCTGAAGAATACGAACCGCTCAAACCGCTCGCTGCTCAGGCCACCGGGATTGGCGCATTGGCGACAGAAAAGATTCAACAGTTCGGCGGTGCAGGAAAGGCCGATTCCGTCAACGGCTAACCACGCAATAGTCTATAGTCTATGGAGGCCCTTATCTTCGATTGCGACGGTGTGCTGGTTGATACCGAACGAGACGGGCACCGTGTCGCGTTCAATCGCGCGTTTGCCGCGCTCGGCTTCTCATTGGAATGGAGCGTGGAAGAATACGGCGAGTTGTTGAAAATCGCCGGCGGCAAGGAGCGGATGCGTTCCTACTTTGACAGGGTCGGGTGGCCGGTTGACCCGGTCGATCAAGACGCTCTCATCAAGCGGTTGCACGCGCTGAAAACAGATTTTTTTATTCAATTGATCGAAACAGGCGAATTACCTGTCCGCAGCGGAATTAACCGCATCGTTGACGAAGCGGATGCAGCCGGCACGAAATTGGTGGTTTGTTCGACTTCCAACGAACGTGCCGTCAGCGGGGTTGCGCAGCGGCTACTCGGTCCGGAGCGGCACGCAAAATTCAGCGCGATCTTCGCCGGAGATATTGTCAGCCGAAAAAAGCCGGATCCGGCAATTTACCGGTTATCAATCGACCGTTTAAAGCTCAATCCTGGGCGCTGTCTGGTCATCGAAGATAGCCACAACGGGCTTCTCGCTGCGGTGGGTGCTGGAATCGCGTGCGCGATTACCACGAGTGCGTACACGGTTACGGAGGATTTTAGCGAAGCAGTGGCGATCTACCCTGAACTGGGCGATCCACCGGGGCATCACGTCCGCTTGAGTGACCTCGAACGACTCCTGCATCCCTGAACCTCCAACAACCCGAACTATGCAAGCCATCAGCCTGTCTGACGTCGAGAGCGCCGTCCGCACCATTGCGGAGACTGCCATCAAAAATGAGCACTATTTCTCCGAACTCGATGGGGCATGCGGCGACGGTGATTTTGGAACATCGCTCGCCACGGGATTTCGCGCGGTACTCAGCAAATGGGACACGCTCGACCGTTCTTCGATCGGGACCTTTCTTTCGACAATCGGCGTGATCATCACCAGTAACGTGGGAGGCTGCTCCGGGCCCCTCTGGGGCACCGGGTTTATCCGCGCCGGCGCGCTCTCCAGAGGGAAACAAACCGTCACGCTGAGCGACCTGGGAGCGATGCTGCGAAATTCAATGGCGGGCATCCAGGCGCGCGGCGGTGCGAGCCTAGGTGACAAGACCCTGCTCGACGGATTGGACCCGATTGCTGCCGAAATCGAAAAACAGGCTGAGGATTCTGCAAACTCGTTGTTTGCGACACTGCACAAAGCCGCAGAAAACGCGACCGATGCGATCGAAGCAACCCGTCCGTTAATTGCGCGTCGTGGCCGGCAGTCCTTCACGGGCGATCGAAGCGCAGGAACGCTGGACCCCGGCATCGTGGCGATTGCAACGATGATGCAGGCGCTTGTCCACCGATTTGCTCCCGTTCAACCGTAACCGAATTGCTGCTACCTGAATCCCGACAACCAAATCAATATAATCCCCCCATGAAAAAATTCGTTAACGACCCCGCTAATTTTGTACACGACATGCTGGAAGGATTGGCCCTGGCCAACCCGAAGACCCTGAAATGGATTCCTGAACACAACATCATCTACCGGGCCGATGCACCGAATCCGGACAGAGTGTCCGTCATTCAAGGTTCCGGCAGCGGTCATGAACCCGCCCACGTGATGGTCGTCGGCCCGGGCATGCTGGATGCCGCGTGTCCTGGAAACGTTTTCGCGGCCCCGCCGATGGAATACGTGCTCGAATGTACCAAGCTGATGAATTCACCCAAAGGCGTGCTTCAGCTCATTAACAACTACACCGGCGACCGGATGTGCTGGGACATGGCCAAAGAAATGGCGGAAGCGGAAGGTATCAAGATCGGAACTGTGATTGTGGACGATGACGTCTCCGTGCAGAACAGCACTTGGACGATCGGAAGGCGCGGTGTGGCGGGCAATTTCTTCGTGATCAAAGCCTGCGGCGCAGCTGCAGCAGCAGGGCGCTCGCTCGAACAGCTCGTTGAACTCGGCAACAAAGTGAACTCGGTCGTCCGCACGATGGGCGTGGCTCTGACCGGATGCACCCCGCCTGCAAAAGGGAAACCGATCTTCGAACTCACCGACGATGAAA
>CAZMNG010000500.1:0-4191 GCA_964567505.1 uncultured Chthoniobacterales bacterium | reverse complement strand
GCTGGACGGGTTCGGATTCAGTCTCAATCCCGCTCCAGGTGGTCCGGATCTGTTCCAAATCTCGTTCAATAAAGGCACAAATTTCCTTTCTCTGAAAGCGATTCGCGAGGGCGCGGAAGGCAATCTGACGGTGGTCGTGGACGGGAAGGTCTACAGTCTCTTTTGCACGCAAGATCCTGATCCCAGTTTCGTCGTGATTTTCGAGGATAACACGGCAAAGCCAGTCTCGAATCCGCGCGATGTGTTAGCCAGGTACAAACAGGTTTCCCCTGCCCGGTTACTCGGGTTCCTGGATAAGGTGAAGGCGTATCCGACGCTGAAGGTCAGCGCGCCGGAAATATTCAGAAACATGGAAGTCGCGGAGCCAAACTCCGAGTCGAGTGTCGACGGACTCAACGTCACGCTGCGTCGCGTCATCCGGGATGACGCGCTCGACTCCGTGGGATTCGAAGTCGAGTTCAGCAATCAATCCGGAAAGGATTTTCTGTACGATCCAGAGAGTCTCGGGATCCGTGTCGGCGAGGAGGTCTATCCGGAGGCAATTTCCGATGCAGCAGGCGCTGTCAGCGCCGGCAAGACGCTACCGGCGTTCTTTGTGGTCTCCGGGTCAGCGAACGGCGAGCGAAACGACCTGGCGGTGAGCAACAAGTTCGACATCGTATTGCGACAAATCGTTGGAGAGCCGTCATCAAAGGGGTCCGCCGCTTGGCAGGAACCGCCCAACTCCGTGCCGACGGCGGATGGTGACGGGCCAGAACCAGGGCCGCCTGCGACGGAAAATAGTCATCAGACGGCCCCGGCGGCAATTGCTGGTGACAAGAAATCGAAGCTAGCGCACCGGCACCGAAGCAAACAGGCAACAACTTCCGGGTCGGATTACGCCGCTCAGGCGGCCAAGAAGGAAAGGAGTGACAAGAATGTGGGCCAGCTGGGTCAGTAACCGAATCTTCATGCCTCTCGGGGTTGTGCTGAGTCTCGCTGCCCTCGTTCTCTGGATTGCGCTGGCTCAGCCGCGTGGTCCGCAGAAAATCGCTCAGCTCCGAAAAGATCTCGAGGAGGGCACAGAGCAGCTGACAGAGCCAATGACGACTTCGATTCGGAATTTCAATCCGGTTGTATTGGCAAGACCGAAACCGCAGACGCTCCACAGCGAGCCTCCGGTCGTGGAGGATCGCCCGGAACGGCCGGATGCACCGAAGCGCGGTCCGGCGTCACTGACGATCTTCGCGGCAGATCCGCAGCCGGCAAAGGCTGAACCGCGCGACCCTAAGGGAGAATACGCGCCCGCATTTCGCCTCGTGAAATGTCAGCTTGTGAACACGGTCGATTCCAGCAACATCACAACACCGATCATCGGTCTAGTAACCGACGATTTATGGTGGAACGGCAAAATCATCATTCGCGCCGACTCTGAAGTTCATGGAACGGCGAATGTTGACCGTGTTCGGGAACGGATCGCCGGCAATGGAGAATTCACCTTCGTTCTCAATGAGCCGGACGGCTTGGGACGAGAACTGGTTGTCCGCGGAATGGTTCTCGACATGGAGAAAGACGACAGCATGGATAGCTACGGAATCACAGACGGAAGCGCGGGGTTGCGGGGCGATGTGATTCGGACCGCGAACAGTGATGTGGTTAAGCTTTATGCGGCGTCGCTGATCAGCGGAATCGCGGGCGCGTTTTCATCCAACCCAAACGGGATACTCGGGAATCGAGTTTACACGAACAACAATGCGCTCGGTCTGAGCGCGGTCCAGGGCCTTGCGGTCAATCCGGCCGTGGGCGCAACGCAGAGCGTTCTGGATCGGTATGCCGAACAGATTGAGTCGAGCATCGAGCGGGACGGATTCTTCGTGCGGGTACCGGCAGGAAAGCAGTTTTACGTTTATTGCACTGAAGCCATTGATCTCTCCAAAGCAGTGGTCGCCGCGGACGACGTGCGAACGGCGCGTGACAACGCGGACTTCGCGAAAAGCCAGGAGCGTTCGGAGGTTCGCCGGGCATTGCCGGTAACCCCGAATGAATTGACCAACCAACTGCTTCCAGCGCTCGGTCAAATATTGAATAACACAAATAAATAGTATATGAAACCATCAATTTCTCTGTTCTTCCTACTGTTTGCGATGTCGGGATGCCGCTCTGAACGGTCCGTACTGTTCGTTCCAGAGCGCAGAGCGGAGTCATCGACACCGTGGGAAGCTTCCTCTACCGGTCCGGGGCGGACGGGCGTAGCAGCCAGTCTGCGGCAACCGGAAATGGTCAAGATCTATGGTGTGAACCGATATGTCGATGCGGGAGATCCACGTGTGATGCACGAACGCCACGCCATCTATCGACTCGAACAGCAGCCGGCATGGGTAACTCGATCGCCCAAGAATTACAATGAAGTGCTTCTCGGACCAATCGTTGGTCTCCCGAAGCCGGAATACGCTCCTGAGCCGATGCCTGGGGAGACCGCCAGGGAACTGGTTCAGGCTCGCCGTGGTATTCAAGAAGCAAATGATGGCATGAATGATTTGCGAGAGAACCAGGAGAAACTTGCGGGCACAGTCGCCGCCTTCGCGAAAGAAACGACTGACGCCCAGCGAAAACTGACAGCCATCCTCTCCGCGTTGAACCAGAGGGTTAAACGTCTGGAAGGCGACAATACAACCGCCGGCGATGAACAAACCGGCGGACCGACCACAGGAGCCGGCGACGGCGATGTCATTGTTCGTAGCCCGAATCCGTGAACGGGACTTTTGCGTAAAAATCGCTCAAGCCCAAGGACTTGAGAGAATATTGCGCTGGGAGGTATCGACCGGATGTATCGACTCGACGAGAGAACCGATGGGAAGGAGAAGCGCGCGGGACCCGATCTCGAGATGCAGTGGCGATTCTATCTGTCCGGGCTGGCAGGCTACATGAACTCGCGCATCTGCGGGCAAAACGCGGCGATCGACAGAATCGTGCGCGCAATTCAGGCGGCCGAGCTTGGTTTGAATGAGGCAGGGAATCGGCCCAAGTGCAGTTTTCTTCTTTTAGGCCCGACTGGAGTCGGAAAAACAGAGTCGGCAAAGTGTTTCTCGGAGTACCTGTTCGGATCACCGTCGGCGCTGGAGATGCTTTTCATGAACGAGTATTCCTCTGACGCGCGATTGCCTGAGTTTCTGCAACGCACAGAAATGGCGATCCGTCGAAATCCGGAAGGCGCGACGCTCCTGTTCGACGAAATCGAGAAAGCTCACACGCGATTGATCGACATCTTTCTGTCGCTCCTCGAGGAGGGAAAGATGACTACTCTTTCCGGTGAGCGAATATCGATTTCAAAGTTTTATCTGGTCCTGACGAGTAACCTTGGGAGTGGGGACCTGGCGAAAATGGAAAACGCGCGGTACGCAATGATGGAGCGAGTGGCTCTGGATAGCGCGAGCCAGGCGTTGCGGCCCGAACTCTTTGCGCGAATAACAGAGCGGATCGTGTTCAAACCTCTCGATCTGGAGGTGCAGAAAAGCATTATCGACGCATTGATCAAGGCGAAGCTGCACCTGCTTTCGCGCTACTTCGCCATGGATCTATCTGTCGATATCGGACCTGTGACAGCGTTTTTACTGCGCGTTGGCTACAATCGATCTCAGGGCGCACGACGATTACATCAGGAGGTCGACCGGCAGTTCAACCTCGCCTCGCTCGATTGCGCGCTGGCCGGAAAGAGCCCGGGCGAAGGCAAGTTTTATTACAACGCGAGCGCCGGTCGGCTGGTCCTGAAGTGAAATCTTCAAACAGCCTTTAAAGCAGACGCGCAGCGTCCGGGTTTCGTCCTCGTGTCACAACCTGTGCAACGGCCATCTCAAACGTCGAAGTTCCTTCGGAGCAAGATCTGTGCGGCTTCCACGACAAAGGATCCTACTCGGCACGAACCGTTGCTCATGCTCACAGTCGTGCTTGTTGATCGAGCGTAATCCCAATAGAATCGTGCACAATCGATCCGGCGGCCGCCCATAAGCATTAACTTAACGCGACGCGCTTGAGGGCGGGCGAATGGCCTTTGTCCCGGAGGGACAGCCTGATAGTAGCCAGGCACGAAGTGCCTGGAATCACGAGAAAAATAGCCCCGTCCCAGCGGGACGATTGATCGGATCTCAGCTTAGATCAGGGGCGAGACAGGAACACGTAATAACAATATCTCTGGGCGACTCTTGCCCTCCGGAT
>CAZMNG010000499.1:2756-4194 GCA_964567505.1 uncultured Chthoniobacterales bacterium | reverse complement strand
AACTAATCGCGCGACTGACAGTCAGGTTCGCCATATGACCCGAACCCGAAGGGCGGTGCACCGTAATCCATCAGCAGAAAGACGGAGGCAACTGTTCGAGGTAGACGGGGGGATGGCTATACAGCCAGCAGTTCGAAACTATATGGTTTTCTAATACAAACAGTTCTTCTCTGTCAAAAGGAATTGAAAAGCCTGCATTGAGAGCTCGCCGCTACCGCGTATTTCTCACATTTGACCATTGGCGTTCATGAGCGCCAAACGCGAAACATGTGCAATAATCAATCTTATCTATGAACACAATTACCCGAGAGGAGCTAAAGGAGAAGCTTGATGGCGGTGGGGACTTCAAGCTGGTTAATTGTCTGGACGACTGGATGTTCCGTGCCAAACGCATTCCCGGGTCCATCCATTTCGAGTCCCTCAATCACGCTCTGGAGACGCTTGATCCCAAGGAGGAGGTCATTGTTTATTGCTCGAACACCGGCTGCACGGCCAGCGTGCTCGTGTACCAGCAACTCGATGACCAGGGTTTTAAGAACCTCTGGCATTACGCGGGCGGAATCGCGGACTGGGAGGATGCCGGTTATCCACTCGAAGGGGGCCGCGTAAATGGCACGCAACCAGAGGCATAAGAGGATCGTTGAAAGGTTCTGCCGATTCAAATCCCAATAATCTTCGCCCACGCACTGTGCTGGGTCAATGAGTTGACCCGGCTGGAGAGCAGGTCGTATGAAATCCGTGATCGCTTCGGTGGCGTTGATTGCTCTGGTGGCGGATTCAGAGGCTGGAGAGCATGGAGCTCCCGGTCCGACTCCGATTCGCGCTGATTCTGCCAACCAGGATATTCCTACGCCCTCCGGAACACCGCAGCCGCAGGGCGCTTCAGAGCTGTTGCCGGGGTCAGATCAGTTACCGGCTTTGCCTCCGATTTTGGGACCACTGCAGCCCGCTGGCCCGAGCTCCGTCGATTCGAACGCGACTCTGCAGCCAATAAAACAGCTCTCGCCTGAGGAACTGGCCAGGAACAAAGCCAGGCTGGCCGAGATCCGGGCGATTGCCATGCGGAATGGTCGCGCTGTTGCTCTGCTGAAGGAGGCTGACGGCGCGCTGACGGACGAGGCAAAACGAGAGTTCATGCGCGCCTACTATCATACGCTCTGCACTCGCATGAGAGATTTGGATCCAGGTTTAGCGCAAACGATCGCCGAGTTCGAGCGGTCGGAAATTCGCAAGCTGGCGATGGGCCCCTCCCATCTGCCGATCATCGCCGATCTTGCCCCGCACAAGACGCATCTTCGGCATCAACGACCCTCGGAATAGCCCGGCGATTGATCGACGGGTAAGCAACGACACATAGCTTAAGAAATGGGCTACTCTGTACTCTGTCCCTGGGAAGGACCGTAGACAATCGCGTTAAGCAGCAGTCTGACCGTCGAGT
>CAZMNG010000499.1:0-2656 GCA_964567505.1 uncultured Chthoniobacterales bacterium | reverse complement strand
TGTCCCTGGGAAGGACCGTAGACAATCGCGTTAAGCAGCAGTCTGACCGTCGAGTTCCAAATCATTCGAAATCCGGGCTCGAAACTGAACAAAATCACGTGACCGCCCTGTGTCGGTTCGTCGATGAGCGCGGAAGAACCGCGAAGTACCTGCTCGGTGTTGCCTTGCCAGAAGAATCCGCTGACTTTGAGTTTGTCTCCTTCAAATGTAAGGACATTTGAGCCTGTTTCGCTCCGCTGGAAGAAGATATCCCCTTCGACGAAGAGCGGGAGCGTGTCGGATTCATAGCCGATGGTCAAAAAATTGTTCCGGTTGACGTGCGCATTTACGATTGCTCCCGGAATCTCGAACGGTCTACGGTCTGTGCCTTCCTTTTTCCGAGAACCAGAGCGATCCGTTTTTTGTCCGGTATCTGCGGTCGATGTGTCGGATTTGGCTTCGCTTCCGATAATGCGGTCCGGGACAAGCTTTGTCTCGGGATCGGCCGCGAATTCGCTCGCGCCGCCGATGCAGATCAAGACTCCGCCGTGGTTGACCCAGTCACGCAGTTCGTTGAGCTGGCTCTCATCGAAGGCCTTTTTGTATCGCGAAGCCTCGCCATCCGGGAAAATGAGCACATTAATCTCGTCATATGCGTCCCGGGTGAGACTGGCCAACGCCACCGGGACGACTTCGATGGCGCACTTCTTCTCCAAAATGTATCGCACCAGACCGTAGCTGGTCTGTCCGACCGGATCGTCCGCGAGAACCGCGACTTTTGGAGACTTCAAAGGGAAGACGGATTCGGAGCCAATGCCACGATTGCCGTCCGCTGGAAAGGAGGTTCGGACCGATTGCACAGGCACTTCATTTTCGCGCGCAAGCTTGGTCAGCGTTTCACGCAGATTGGCTGGATTGCGTTCGTCCCATAGAATGAAAGTGCCACGCGGCAGGTCCGCGGCTGCGGCGCAAATTGAATCGTTGCACGTGTCGATGCGATACCCCTGACGCAAAAGCTGGATCGCCATTCGCATCGCCTGTGTGGAGGAGGGTTCGAACGTGCAGGCGACGCCTGGCTCAATCAGGCTTTCGGCCGAGTCCCCGGGAGAATTCTGGTTTCCTGGAGTGCCGGTGGCGTCCAAGCCCGTCGAAGAGAATTGCGTTGTGCCGATAGGGGACGGCTCATCCGAATAGTAGGCTTCAACCCCCATCGCAAGAGGCAGCGACCAGGCTGTGACATCATAAAATTCGTAATCCTGCTTCATCTCCTGGGTGCCTTTCGCTTCGTTGGCTTTTCGCAGGGATTCCTGTCGCAGGACAAACGCGGAATCTTCAGGCACCTCGGGTTCGAGCAGAGCAGTGGCGATCCTGCCGTATGGCTGCGCCGCATCGACAATAAATGATCTTGCCGGAATCGTTCGTTCCCCAGGGCCGTCCCCAAAGTAGTCGGTCGCCTTCAGAAGCTTGATGTCCGCGTTGGATCTGGAAACTTCGATGCCCTGACTCCGCAGTAGCGTAACGAGATCGGCGACGCCGTCTGGATTTTGGTCCGGCACTAAATAAAACTTTCGTTTCGGTTCACTCAGAGTCGATTCGAAAAAGTCCCTGTAATCCCGCAATCTGGCTTCGCGGTTGGCCGCGGCAGTGATGACCGTTGCAATGCTTGCGGTGACGTGCTTGGCGATTCCGTCCCGCAGCGTCAGAATCGTTCCGTCATCTCGCCTCCAGCGGTATCCGAGCGGACCGCCACCGTCCGTTTCATAAGTCATGCCGGTGGCGCCGTGAAGGGAGGACCAGCTATCCCAGTAGCCGGGGTAAAACAGGTCGAATCTTTCGCGGACGAAATATGGCCAGGCTTGTTTGTCGAAGGCGGCGGCATTCGATTTTCCGAACGTATCCAGCCACTTGAGCGCATTTTCCTCAGGGAGGTTCGGGTTGATCGGCTGCGCAGGCGGAGGAAAGAAATATTCCCTGGTTTGCCCATGGTGATCGGCCAGGACTTGCGGATGCCATTCCAGGAACGCCCTGGTCGCCGCCTGTGATTCGGGCTGGGAGAGTGAAATCAGGTCCCGGTTCAAGTCAAAAAAATTGTGGTTTAGCCGCCCTGTGATCGACCAGGGTTCCTGGTGTTCAAAAGCGTACGGTTCGCTCCGGCCGGCCCCGTGCGCATTGTACCAGGTTGCGAAGCGCTCGTGCCCATCCGGGTTCTGGCAAGGGTTGATCAAAACGACCGAATGCTCCAGCGCTGCCGTGATCGCCGCGTCATCGGACGCGATGAGCTGATACAAAACCTGGATGCCGGCCTCGAACGCCGCCGATTCGCTTCCGTGAATGCTGTAAGACAGCCAGACGACGATTGGCACGTTTTGAACAATTTGATCGAGGTCGGGACCCGCTTTTAATTTTCTTGGGTCGGCCAGATCACTGAGCTGCCGTTTGATATCGTCGAGATGCGCAAGGTTGCCAGGGGAACTGACCGCGAGAAGGTATTGGGTGCGGTGCTCCGGCGTTTTCCCGATCGCGAAAACGCGTAGCCGGTCCGCGTGCTTTTGGTATTCGCGCAGAAGCGATTCGTAAAGCGCGTAAGTGGTCAGAAAATCGCCGGTGTCGTATCCGAAATAGTCTGAGGGGCGCGGGAGATCCGAGCGATAAGGGCCTCGGGCGTAAAAGTCAAATA
>CAZMNG010000498.1:0-4205 GCA_964567505.1 uncultured Chthoniobacterales bacterium | reverse complement strand
GGATCCACCGAGTCAGAGCCTTCACGGCTCCGTTCGATCGCCTCGTACACGATTCGTTCGGCGACGGACTTCTTGCCGCTCCGCATGACGGTGCTGATCAGGCGCGCCACCACCGGGCTGCCGTAGCGGCTGTCTACGGTCTCAATCTTATGAATGACTCTGTGTCGACGTGACATGGTTTCTTTCACTCCGCGACCCGGCTTTCACCAGGTCACCGCAAAAAATTACTTCTTTTTACCTTTCCCGGCTCCGGCACCTTTCCCGGCTGCGGCACCTTTCCCGGCTGCGGCAGCTGCTTCAGCGCCTGATTTTGGCCGTTTTGCGCCGTACTTCGACCGACTGCGGCGACGTCCGTCCACCCCGAGGCTATCAAGCGTTCCCCGAACGATGTGATAGCGAACACCCGGAAGATCTTTCACTCGGCCGCCACGAACCATGACAATCGAGTGCTCCTGAAGATTGTGCCCTTCACCAGGGATATATGCAATGACTTCATACCCGTTGGTCAAACGCACCTTGGCAACTTTGCGCAGTGCCGAGTTCGGCTTCTTCGGCGTACGCGTCATCACCTGCACACAGACTCCGCGCCGTTGCGGGCAGTCAGTGAGGGCGGGTGATTTTGATTTCACCGCCACCTTCCTGCGACCCTTTCTAACAAGCTGGTTGATCGTTGGCATGTAACAAAATTCGGTTTAGTCCCAATCGTTCCGAGATTAAAAAAACCGCTCTGGCAGTACGGACCTATATTCCGCCGGAAGCGGGGGAGCGTGGACTATATAAGTTTTCCCACGCCGCGCAAGAGAATTTTCCCACAGACCATTTTCCCCAAAAGCATCGAAAATGGGAATGTTACCTTACCACGTGTTTTAAGAGTTTCATGCGAATAGTGGCGGATTTTTAGTTCCTGGTTCAGGGTTCGAAGTTCCGGCTTCGCTAAAATTGGAGGCACCTGACCACGAGCCTCATTGTCCGAACCTCGACCTCGGAACCCGAAACTTCGAACCCGGACCCCGGCCCCTCGAACCCCGCCCTTTGAACCCGGGACCTCGCTGTGGTAGCTTTGGGCGGGCGGCAGGTGATCGCTGGCGGGATCGAATTCGCTGCCAGAGGAAAGTCCGAACACCGAAGGGCGGCATGCCTCGTGAAAACGAGGGGACCACGGGGGAAAGCCCGGGGTCACGGAAAGTGTCACAGAAAACAAACCGCCCAGCATTAGAAGTTGTCGGTTGTCAGTCAAGGAAAACAGAAACAGGAAGTCGCGAACGTCTCAATGGACGGAGAGATCTTTTTCCACGAAATTCACGGGAGATCCAGCTGATAACTCACACTGACAACCGACAACTTCTAATGCTGGGTAAGGGTGAAAAGGCGGGGTAAGAGCCCACCGGATCCTTGCGCAAGCGGGATCGCACGATAAACCCCATGCGGTGCAAGACAAAGCAGAGGAACGAGTTGCCCGCTCACATTTCCGCGAAAGCGGGAAGAATCCTCGGGTATTAGTCGCACCCGGAGCTGTTGTGCCGGGCACGCGTTAACGCGCGTGAGATAAATGATCGCCAACCGCGAAAGCGGAAACAGAATTCGGCTTACGCCGCTGCAATCGAGGCCCGGTCGGGAGAGCCGATTCGGGCCTCGACTCTGATTATTGTTGCAAGACAAACCAAACCGGCGTTGCTCTGCATTTGCCGCGAGCCGCTGCATCGCTCACAATTGCCTGAACGAAGCCCAGACCCTGTTTCCTTCCTCTGTAGATCCAAAATTCCTCCCGGTCCGAAAGCGTTCGCGACTTGAACCCTTTCAGCGTTCGTGTAAGTAAACACTTCCCGCCTGTTCTTTCGGTCACAACCCATCCAGTCAATGCAACCCAACGGTACACTCTATAATAATATCGTCGAAACAGTCGGCCGAACCCCCCTGGTCAAGCTAAACCGTGTCACAAGCGGTCTCGAAGCCACCATCGCGATCAAGTGCGAATTTTTTAATCCTCTCGGCAGTGTGAAGGACAGGATTGGCATGGCGATGATTGAAGCCGCCGAAAAGGACGGCATAATCCAACCCGATACCGTGATTGTCGAACCGACGAGCGGCAATACCGGCATAGCCCTTGCCTTCGTCTGCGCAGCGAAGGGATACACGCTGGTTTTAACGATGCCTGAGACCATGAGCCTCGAGCGTCGGACCTTGTTGGCGATGCTCGGAGCGAAACTGATTCTCACGCCCGGTTCCGAAGGGATGAAAGGGGCAATCGCACGCGCCGAAGCATTGCTGAAAACGACGCCCAACGCCTGGATGCCGCAACAGTTTAACAATCCCGCCAACCCGGCCATCCATTACAAAACCACCGCCGAAGAGATTTGGGCGGACACCGACGGTAAAGTCGACATTCTCGTTTCCGCGGTCGGGACAGGCGGCACGATCACGGGCGTGGCCGAGATGATCAAAAAACTGAAACCGGAATTTAAAGCGATCGCCGTCGAACCAAAAGATTCACCGGTCATCCGGCAAACGATGAACGGCGAGCCACTGAAACCGGGTCCGCACAAAATTCAGGGAACCGGCGCCGGATTTGTCCCGGACAATTTGCACATGAACATCGTCGATGAAGTGATTTCGGTGTCGAATGAGGACGCATTCGTGATGGCTCGACGGCTCGCGAAAGAGGAAGGAATCCTCGCCGGAATCAGTTCGGGAGCGAACGTTTTTGCTGCAATCGATGTGGCGCGTCGCCCGGAAAACAAGGGGAAGCTGATCGTGACGATTGCGTGTTCGACCGGAGAACGCTATCTGAGCACCGCGCTTGCCGACGAAGCCCGAGCCGAGGTCGGCGGCTAGAACCGATAATTTGGGATATATTGAGAATGACTCGCCAACCTGCGGAGACGCCGCCCCAGCCGATCCCGACGTTTGATCCGGTGATAATCTGGGCTGTTCACAAACAAAAAATCATCGCAGGGGTGCTGATGTTGATCGTGATCCTGCTCGGTGCAGGATTATTTTACGGGTTAAAGACGATCAACGACCAGAAGGTCGAGGCGGCATACGCTGCGGCCGACTCCGTAGAGGGCTGGGAAAGCGTCATTCGGGAGTTCCCGAACTCTGTTGCGGCCGGGAACTCCTATCTCAGGATCGGAGAGGCGCAACGCGATGTGGGCAAATTGCCGGAGTCGGATGCCGCGTACGGCACGTTCGTGCAACAGTTCTCCAAGCATCCGCTTCTGGTGGCGGGCCATATGGGATTGGCGGCTAACGCCGAGATCGAAAATCATCCGGACAAAGCCCTCGAAGCCTACAAAAACGTCGCGGACCAATTCCCGAACTCATACCTGGCTCCGATGGCACTCTTTGAGCAGGCGAGGCTGACGGAAGAAAAAGGGGATCTGAAGCAAGCGCGGCAACTCTTCGAAACCGTCGTGCGGCGATATCCGGAAAGCGCTTTGTCCTCCGAGGCTGGACGGCGAGCGGGCCGGATTGAGGATAAACTCGCCCAACCAACCACGGACTCCAAACCAGCAGCAGCAACCTCACCCTCGCCTTCGGCGGCGAAATCGCCGGAACCATAATCGCTGCGCGTTCCGGTTACGCAGGGACCAGACGAAAATCTGCTCCTGGGTCCGGTTTCCCTTTCGAGTCGGTGGCACGAGCTGAGGAATCCAGGAGTTCACCCTGTGTCATCTCGACTTTGCCGATCGAAAGTTCACCAAAAAATTCGCCACCTTTCTCGACGTTGAACCCACGGCCGAATACGACGCCGGTCAGTCGGCCGGTCTTCTGAATAACAACCTTGCCAGTCGAAATAATGCGTCCGGACATTGTCCCTTCAATATCCACCAGTTCAGCGCGCACAGGTCGGACAAACTCCACTTCGCTCCTCCGCGAGATATGAACGGTCTTGGCCTGGATGCTGCCGCTCAGCTTTCCTTTGATCCGGACGTGCACCTCGCCGCTGCAAATCAGGTTCCCGCGCATGGTTCCCTGAATTTCGGCGTAGTCACAGATTACGCGATTGCTGTTAAGGTCCCCTTTGGGAGTGATAATCAAACGACCACGGGTCCGGATCGACCGGCTGTAATTGCCGATGATCCGGTAATCCTGGAGATCGATGTACGCACCACAGAGCGGACAGATCGTCGAGTTGGCGCTTTTGGGCACCTCTCGCTTGCCGGTGCACTCAAAGCACCGGGCAACAACGGTCCTCTGAACGCCTA
>CAZMNG010000497.1:0-4205 GCA_964567505.1 uncultured Chthoniobacterales bacterium | reverse complement strand
TCGCACGGCTGTTCTGGGTGGCCATCTGGAGCAGTGTGATGAGTGCGGCCATCAGCGCAATGCGTTTAACTCATGCCGCAATCGGCACTGCCCAAAATGCCAATCGCTCGCCCGGGCTCAATGGCTCCAAGATCGTCAAGCCGAACTTTTAAACACTGAATACTTCCACGTGGTCTTTACTGTGCCGGAACAGATTGCCACCATTTCCTATCAGAATAATAGAGAGCTCTATGGCATTCTGTTTCGGGCCGCCGCGGAGACCTTGCGCACCATCGCCGCTGATCCCAAACAGCTGGGGGCCGAGACCGGCTTTTTTTCCGTACTCCTTACTTGGGGCGCTAACCTGCTTCATCGTCCCCATCTGCATTGTGTGGTCACCGGCGGTGGTCTCTCTGCGGATGGCACGGAGTGGGTTTCCTGCCGAATTGGATTTTTCTTGCCCGTCCGGGTTAAGCAAATTCAGTCCAACCTCTGCGACTGGTGGCGCGTCCGCCCGCCAAGCAGGAGAGAAACAAATTGCTCAGGGGCTTCCACATGGCAATCATGTCCAGTGACCAACTCGTGATAATCCCAGCACTCACGGCGGGCCCTTTCGCCGAATCGTTTAAACGCGAATCGCGCCGGATAGTTTTGGGCGACAGCTGCTATGAACGTCTTTTGGATCATTGCGGTCGCATTCGACGGCAACCGAACTTTCTGCTCGAAGCATCGCAGACTGAAGTCGCACAGTCGCGTATACACATACTCGCGTGCGACGCCGGGTTGTAAACCCCACGCATCCAGAAGACTCTTACTGGCGAGCAGTCGCCACCCTTCGCCACCTGCACTAGCCTTCTCTCGAAATGACTTTTGAACGGTTTCGGGAAGAAGAAGATCGAGCGCAGATTCTCCGTCGTCTGGGACGAAGGCATCGACGTAAATCAAGCGGCTCAACCGGCCACTTTCCCTCTCTGCGACCCCGGTGATCACCATTCCTGCGTAGCTGTGGCCGACTAGCGTGACGCCATGCAGATTTTCGCGCTCCAGAAACCCTGCGACATCGTCGATATGACTGTCCAGATTTATGGCAGGTGACAGCCGGTGTGAATCCTCGCCAAGGCCCGTCAATACAGGGGTGAAAACTTTGTGCCCGGCAGTCTGAAGCTTCGGAACGATGAGATCCCAGGTAGAAGCTCCTTGCCAAGCTCCATGTACGAGAACGAAGGTTGACATAAGCGATATGCAGCGCTTTTACAACGAGAGAGTCGGCGGACGGTCTGACGCGGCTTTTTTTTGGTACAAGCGCAGTCCTGGCATATTCTCGGACAAACGTCAAGCGAACGAGAATCACTCTACAAGACCTTTCCAAATAATCATTCGCTGGATCGAACTGTTACCGCGAAACCGCAACTTTGCCCTGGTGAGGTTGTTTGTCAGGCCACCGCGCGCCGGTAAACGTTGCTCGTGGTTGAAGCCTAAACCACATGTCCGGCTTTCCCTGCGCGGTATTCTGCGTAGCTGGTTTCTGCGCGTGTCGCCAGTGAAATCGACTTTTGCCGCTTTGCTGTTTTGACGGCCTCGCGGAACGAGATCTCAATTTGCGTCTCGTCAGCCCCCAAAGCTGAAAGAATCACGCCGCGGAGGCGCTGCAGTTCGGCACACCACCAACACACTTCAAATCTTTGGGCATGTGCTTGCGCCTCCTCTATTGTCTCAAGAGCTTCAGACGTACGATCCGCTAGGTACAAAGCTTCAGCTTTTAGTGCTAACGACATTGGCCTCCCAATCATCGACCCGGTTGCCCGATAATCTTCCATTCCCTCTTCGATTAGCGAGATTCCGTTAGCCGTATCACTGGAAACACTGCACGCCCAACCGCGAAGAACCTTAGCTTCCGCTAGCCAGAACGCAAAATTGCAACGGGTTGAAAGTTCAATTAATTCCAATATTGATCGTTCTAATTCGATAAGACTTCGCTCGAAAAGGGCGAGAAATGCTGTACAAGATAGGGCAAATGCTAAAGAGTGGGTGTCGTTTAGCACTTTCGCTAACGAGACACCTTCTGCCATCGTAGCCTTTGACGAGCTTACCTCCGCGAAATGCCACTCGGACGTGGCCCCGTAGCAGAGACAAGCGACAGCAGGCGAGCTTAGCTCTCCCCCATGGGATTGTACGCCTGCCCCTCGCCAGATCTGAACGCCACGCATCGCGTATTGTCGCGAAATTTCGAAATTCCCCATGAAGTAGAGCGTGGCGGCCAATGCGCGGCAGGCTCCTAGAACTGCAGCAGGGTCGTTCTGTTTCTGCGCCAGTGTATTAACTCGATTGGCAATCTCCATTGCCGTTGTCAATTTTTCGGTAACGGTGGAATAGCGCCACTGACCAATTAGCGCCAAATACAAAAGTTGAGGACGCTTCAGGGAACCACATACGGACTCTGCGCGATCGTAACAAATTCGTGCCTCCGGCGCCCCCATTCCTCGCGTCGCTGTTAGATATAGCGCCGCCTGCATCAGAATAAAGAGCTGATCTTCCGCAGCGAGAATTTGCGTGTCTGCGCCGATCTCGACGAGCGAACCCCAGCGCCCGTTTTCGAAGAAATGCGTTAAAACCGAGAGCAGCGCTCCTCTGGATCCAAGAACGTTCGCGGCGAAGCATGCATGCCCTCGCTGAATCCGAGGAATGTAAACTTCATGAAGCGCTTCGCGAAATAAACCGGCATTGCACGCGCAGATTGTTGCCAAGAAAAGCGGCTCCATCTCGCGAAAGGTTTCGGGAAGCGGCGGCGCAAGCATTCGATAATAATCATAGAGCCGCCTATTGCATTCTTTCCACGCGTCCGCTTGTTGATTCCGAAATTGTTCGCCGAAGTATTCCCGAACAAGGGGATGCAAGTCGAGACGCCCAGGATGGTGCGGATCTTCTGGGGCGAGGAGTCTCGCTCTCCTCAATCTCGCGAGAATCGCTCGCCACTCTGTTGGGTTCAAATCGGTTAGTAACTCTGTTAGCCCACGAATCGAAGGCGGTTTCAGGAGGGATCTGAGCGCCTTTTCGTCCGCGGGCCGATCAAATAGACCCAAAATGCGGAGAACACGCAGCTCCGGGCCCTCGCCTAACCAGATTTTGTAAGATTCCATCACCTTTCGAGCATGGAATCCCTGTCGATCGTCGTGACCAAGATGATCGGACACTTCTTTGCGAAAACGGATGTCTCCATTGTGAGCATCGGTCAGATAACTACCGAGAAGGGTCAAAGCAAGGCAATGGCCACCGAACTCGTCACTGGCACTGCGCAGTTTCTCCTCGTCGCCTATGACACTGAGCGCTCGGAGCAGCTGCGCTCCCGCGTCGCTGGAAAGTTGTTCAAGGTCACAACGCAACACCGAGGGGCGCTCGTAATCCGCCAAGTCAGCTACCAGGAGCCGCGTAGTAATCACGCACAGCCCGGCATTAAACGTGGCAAGCCCGCACAAAAGGGCCTGGAGTGCAGGCTCCCGTAACCATCCTTCTCGCGGACCCAGGCGGATATTGGAGTGGCTCCAGGCCGTCCAGTACCAATAAGGCTCGACGATGCGCGACGAGCTTCGCGAGTCTCTCGCCCTTTTCCCACGCCGTTCCGAGCCGTGGATCTAGATCCCCGAACCAACTCAGAGCAGCGTCAAGAAATTCATCTGCGGACGAAGTTTGCCCGCTTGTGCCTTGTCTGTAAAACGACCAGCCAAAAACATACTCAGCGGAACGATAATGTTCAGCAGCCATTCGCACGAGCCAATGATTCACGAGCGTTGACTTCCCCACACCAGCCCAAGCAGTGATCGTAACCAGATTTACGCGTTGGTTTGCCCATGCCTCATCCAGGAAAACGATATCCGCCTCTCGGCCAAAAAAATGGCTCCCGGTAACGGGCAATCTCGTTATTGAGATCTTCTTCGGCCCAAGTCTAGCCGTCGCAGGGCAGACTACGGCATACGAGTCGAGCGCACTCTTCTGCAACGCCCGTCGCGTAATCCTGGTTCCTGTGTCGATAGCGCCGGTTACCGTCGCAATCGCCGTGAGAACCTCGGCGGGACTCTGTGAACGACGTTTCGGGTCCTTCTCGAGAAGAACCTCAAGTAGAACAACGGCCGGCTGCGGGACGCCTTTGAGTTGGTCAAGCGGCGGTGGCATGTGCAGATGCTGGTGCATCACCTCGGCGGGGCTGCCCCGGAATGGCGATCTGGCCGTCA
>CAZMNG010000496.1:0-4205 GCA_964567505.1 uncultured Chthoniobacterales bacterium | reverse complement strand
GTCCCTGTTTTGCCGGCGGCTGGAAACTCCTTCAGGCCAAATTCCTGCCGCGCGTTGGACGCCGTCCCCGTCTCCATAACCTCTGTGAGGAAGGAGTGCATCTCGAATGCGATCCCCGGATCGATCACCTTCACCCGCTGCGGTTCCGCACGATACACCTCGTGGCCATCCTGTGTTTCAATCTTCGTGACCAACATCAATCTTTCCGGGCGCGATCCATTCCCGGGGTACATCGTGTACGCAGTCACCAGATCCGCCAAAGTCACGTCGCTGCTGCCGAGAAACGTTGCCGGATACGGACGCAGGTCGTCCTGGACACCCGCTTTTTTTGCAAGCTTCAAAATCGAGTCCAGGCCCGCTTCGACGCCGACTCGGACTGTCGCTGCATTTTTGGACTGCGCGAGAATCCTTCGCATCGGGATCGGTCCCTCATACTGGTTGTCAGCGCGTTCGACTCCCCACTCCCCGAGGATGCCGGTCGTTCCACCGATCATGACCTGCCGATTATCGAGCGGCGCATCATCAAACAGCGAGCCAGGAAAAACGCCCTTCTCAAGTGCCGCGGTGAACACCAAAGGTGTAAACGCAGTCCCAGCCGGACGCTTCGATTGGAACGCACGGTCGTATTCGCTCTGAGAAAAATCCCGCCCTCCCACCAGCGCCAGCACTCCGCCGGTTCGGTTGTCGACGGCAACAACGGCTCCCTGCAAATACTCGGGAACCGGTGGTGAACCGGGGCCGGTGTGCGTCGCCTTCCAGTTTTTGAGGAAATCCGTGTAGTCAGCGTATTTCTGATGTTGAAAGTCAGGCCGCGCTTCGACCTTATCCAACTGGTTCCGAAGCGACTCTTCGGCGGTTCGCTGCAGAACAGGGTCCAGCGTCGTATAGATCCGGTAGCCCTGGCTGTCCACTGATTCCAACCCGATTTGGCCCTGCGCCTGTTGCCGGATCATGTCGACCGCGTACGACTGCGAAACAATATTGTTCTTCGGCTCCACCTGCAGCGGCTGCTGGTTTGCCTCGTCGGCTACCTGTTGAGTAATCTTATTCTCCTCGACCATCCGGCCAAGCACAACGTCCCGTTCCTGCGTCGCCGCCTCCAGATTGTGCCAGGGTGAAAGGCTGTTCGGCGCTTTCAACAGTGCGGCAAGCATTGCCGCCTCACCCACGGTGAGGTCCTTTGCCGGCTTGCCGAAGTAACCTTTGGATGCCGCTTCCGCTCCGTAGAGTCCACCGCCGAAGTAAACCCGGTTCAGGTAGAGCTCCATGATTTTGTTCTTCGAAACAGAACGTTCGATCCGCATCGCCAGGAAAACCTCGAGAATTTTCCGGTCATACGTACGATCCTTGAGATCGAAAACATTCCTCGCCAGCTGCTGTGTCACTGTGCTGGCTCCCTGACGGATACGGCCGGCCTGCGTATTGCGCACAAGCGCGCGAAATATTCCGTACAAATCAACCCCGCTGTGTTCGTAAAACCGGCTATCCTCCTCCGCAATCACTGCATCGACCAGGTAATGCGATATCTGATCGAGACTTACCTGTTCGCGGTTCTGAATAAAAATCTTTCCGAAGACCTGGCCGTACCGATCGTAAATCACGCTCGCAGATTCCACCGAATCCAGCTTTGACAGGTCGAACTCCGCAGCTTTCTTTTCGTATCGCCCGATAAAACCCAGCCCGAACCAGGTCGCACCCGCGCCCAGAAGAAGCAGAACCAAAACCGGTATCAAAAATAGCGGGCGTCGAAAAAAAGGTGGGCGTCGTTGCGATTTGTTCATGTCCACGGCCAAGGTTAAACCCCTTTCACGGCCTTCCTCCCGGATCAAATGGAAAGTTTCGGCCATGCAGTCACGCCGGAAAAACGCGTTGCCATCCGACCCGCGCCTGTTCCAGACTGTTTGGCTCCGTGCTCTCTGCGTCTCTGCCCTAACATTTTCCGTCTCCGCTCGCTCCGATGCCAGACCCATCGCCGCTCGCCGACCTGATCCGACACCATATCCGAAGCGATGGCCCGCTCTCCTTTTCCGGGTACATGGAGCGGGCGCTTTACCACCCTGCCCACGGGTATTACACCTCAGTTCGGCATCGGATTGGCAGAAAAGGGGACTTCTACACCAATGTCAGTGTCGGCAACCTGTACGGCCAGCTCCTGGCTTCGCAGCTCATTGAGATGTGGATTCACCTTGACCGACCGGCGCGCTTTACCATCGTCGAAGAAGGGGCAGAGGACGGCCACCTCGCACTCGACATCCTGTCCGCGCTCCCTGAAGCATCGCGAGACGCGGCCGCAGCGATCCACTACACGATCGTCGAACCGCTGGCTCAAAAGCAGCAGCGGCAACGCGCTCGGCTCGAAGCATCCTTTCCCGGCAAAGTTGCCTGGTCGCCTGCGATCGCCGAACTCGCGTCCGTCACCGGCGCATTCATTTCAAACGAGCTGGTGGATGCGATGCCGGTCGATATCATCGAACACCGCAACGGGGCCTGGTCCGAACTCCTGGTGACTCTTTCCGGAAACGATTTCCGGTTTGAGCCCGCCGCAATCACTCGGCAGGAACTCGCTGAGGCCGTCCAAAGAATTCCGCTCCCACTCCCGTCCCCATACCGAACGGAGATTCGTCTTGCTGCCGCTCATTGGATTCAAAGCCTCAGCACCAAGCTCAACCGAGGCTTCGTTTTAGTCGTCGACTACGGATATTCGCGTCGCGAATATTACAAACCCGAACGCGCAAAGGGCACTTTATCGTGTTATTCGCGGCATCGACGTTCCGATAACCCATTCGAACGCCCGGGAGAAATTGATATCACATCGCACGTCGATTTCACGGCCTTGGCCGAAGCCGCCGCCCGCTCCGGTCTCACCCTCGCTGGGTACACCGACCAGCACCATTTCATGGTCGGCGCCGCCGAAGCTCGTCTTCTCGCGCTGGAAAAGACCGCCGAACAGGAAGGCGCACGGGCCGCCCGCACCGCGTTTCTCCGACCCTACCTCACTCTCATGCACCCCGGCCACATGGGTCTCGCTTTCAAGTACCTCCTCCTCTCAAAAGGCCTCAAATCTCAACCCCAACTCACCGGTTTCAAGTTCGCCTCTTCTCCTTGGCCCAACCTAATCTAACTATCCTCTCCAATACTTACACGCTGCACCAAGGAAGATCACGCCGGTAAAAATGCTAACGACGCTGCCAAGACAGCAACCGTCGGCCTCGCGACACGGTTCGCCGGTCCAGTTTCCCTGCGCACGGCTAACAAGCGCGAGCGTTCCGAGCAAGAAAAATCCTGACGCGAGTATCACTAAGCTAACTCGCACGGATATATATTTCGGGTCTCTAAACATGGCGCTATGCTTTGATGAACGAGCGAAGCACATTTGATCGCCTCACAAGTTTGTAAACTTGTGAGGCATTTAGGAAAGCGGCGACACAGCCGGTCTGACTATGGACGCAAATCCAAATGCCGCGCCTTGAGCACGACTATTTGAAGTTGATCGTTTGGTGACCGCAAAAGCAGCACGAACAAACGATCTGACGAATCTGCAGCCGCGTTTGCCAAATTATCTTTGGTCAGAGCAGTCGCATGATGGCGCAAGCGCTTCACTGGCCGGATTCGCTCTAGAATGCAAAAAAGTGTTTTCATGGAATTGCGCTCCACATTTGAGTCAGGGCACAAAAAAGGCACGAGGTTACCAACAGAATAATAATCTGTTGCTACGGAGTAAGAGCCTGCGAGGATCTCGCTAAGGGACTATGCGTGTGCTCGGCGTCACCCGAGCATCTGATCCATCCAGGCGGCTCGGTCGGTAATGATCGAGCGCGTGAGGTAACTTGCGGTTTCAACGATCAGTGCGACGTGAATGAAGATGGTTGATTGCATTTGGTAGTTACCTCCTTTCCTCAAGAGAAGTGGTACGAAGTTCTTTCGTAGCTCAGATCAAACACCAGGACGCCCCGGTTTGCAATCTGAAAAATAAAATATAATCCCAATGGATTATAGAAGGATTATTTCGGCCTTACGCTGAACTTTTTGCGAATTCGGTAGGTTCGTTAGCCTGGCCGATACCCGCAGTGATATTCAACGTGCCATGACCGGCGATTGAATTGCCAATTCGCGCCGGTCGTCCCGGTTGACCCGGATGCGCCACCAACCCTCAACGCCCTGACGGGCGCAATCGCAGGTCCGGTAATCGAAATCGCTCAGATCCG
>CAZMNG010000495.1:0-4211 GCA_964567505.1 uncultured Chthoniobacterales bacterium | reverse complement strand
GCCTCCGAGCAAGGAATCGAGCGGGGCCCATCCTGTGGGAATGCACAAGGAGGGGGTTGCGCTTTGGCGTGGAAACCGTTCGGCTAAAACCTTGCGCAACTCGATAATTTTAGACGAAGGCAGCATAGTGTTCTAATGAACACTATCCGGACCGCTTTCTATTTCAAGAGCAATTTGGGAAAGGCAGAAAGGCAGAAAGGCAGAATTAAGAAGCCTGCGCCCGATGAACCCGGAACTTCGAACTTCGAACTTCGAACTTTGAACCCCGCACCCCGCACGGATATTCGCTTGAACAACGCACTACCGCGAGCGATTCGCATCATCCGATTTGCACGCCCACCAGACACAACCAATTAACGCGGAACCGAGAAACAAAAAAGCTCCCAAAGTCAACATACGCCACTGGTGATGCCGGAATACCCGGTGAGAGTCAAAACGAAATTGAGATTCCCGTTACAAAATCCAAAATTTATTCGGATCGCGCCAAGATCAGCCCGAAGAAGTCAGCGAATACCTGCCGATAGACTTCCTGTTTAAAGCCCGGCACCCAATCGATTCGGAACTCGGAGGGCTCAATCCAGCGAATATTTACGAACTCCGGTGTTGCGGTGTCGATGTCGAGGTCGGAATCGTTGCCTGTGAATTGCACGAGGACATAGGTCTGTTCCTGACCGTCGAATCCTTCCTTGCTTCGTCCTGGCGGAAAAAGGTAACGGTACGGTCCCTTCGATTTGATCACGCGATAGTGTCGGGGAGTCAGAGAGATTTCTTCCTGCAATTCGCGCTGAAGCGCTTCCTGCAGCGTCTCCGAGCGTTTGACGCCCCCTTGCGGAAATTGCCAGGCGTTTGGGACATTGGCGCGTTCTCCGATCAGGATCTTTGCGTCCGGCCTCATAATAATCGCGGCGACATTCGAGCGAAATTTGGGTGAAGCCATATTTACTGATGCAGCATATCGAGCAGCGATTTGACGGCGTCTTTGGTGTTTCCGTTGAATTCCTTTGTCATCTTGTCTCTAAACGCGGCGATCAAACGTTGTGTGAGATCTTCCTTGGGCCGGCTCGGGCTTCCGCTGATGGTCACTTTTGCCCAGCGCAATCCGTCTCGCTGATCGACGAAGACGTTTTCCGCTGCTCCGGGAATCCACCCAAGAATTTTTGGCGACAACCCGATTGCGAGGTCCCCAGCGAGTCTGTCCGGCGTGATCGCACCTGAGCCTTCGACGCGGATTTGGTCCTGAGATGCTGCCTGGATGTCAGTGAGTTCCAATTGTTGTTCTTTGTATTTGAGGTGTGTATCGATCGAATCGATCCGGACATCGTTCAGGCCGCCGAATTTTGCCAGTTTGCGTAATGTCGGGAAGATATTTGTCATATCGAACATTGCTCCAGCGATCTTCACCGACCCGGCAACCTCGCCGTGTTCAAATCGATCCAAATCGCCCGTATAGGTAAGATGGCCGGAAGCTTTTCCTCCAATCCGCCACTCGGCGGGAAGAAGCGGGTTCAATTCCAAGTTGGAGAACTCGAAATTCAACTCAGTGTTCAGCTGTTTTTCAGTGGAGATCTTTCCGGTGATCGCGATCTCGCCGCCCCCTGCGACAGTCGTTTTGGCATCCAGGATCGACACAGAGTCCTGGCTGACAGAGGCGTGGACATGATCCACCTGGAGTGGCGGGTAGGTTGCGTGCCGCACAGTTCCGCCGACGGCCTGGAGGTCCCATTGGTCGTGGCCCGTGCGGGTGGCGGTCAACTTGGCTCCGATGTATTCGCCTGGTTCACCGGTGGTGGTCTGCCAGTGGAGATTCGCGGAGGCGGCGTACAGTTTTTCCACCTGCAGCTCGATTGGAACCTTGGAGGACTGTTGCGGTTCCCCATGATTTGGCTGCGGCCTTGGTGGTATCGGCCCATGGTTTTTTCCTACAACTGCATCCACGTTGTCGACGGTGACCAGGTCAATGGCCACAACCCCTTTTAGGAGTTGCCCCCAATCGATGTGCGCACTGATATTCGTGACCTGAAGCGACCGTAATTTGCTGCGTGGTCCTCCCACGGCCGAAAAGCCGGCGCTGCGAAATGTAGAACCTTCCCAGGTCAGGGGTTCGAATTTTCCGTTCGCGTGGATCGAACGACTCACTCGTCTGGAAAGCCAATCGCTAAACGTGTCACTTTGAACAAAATAATGGAGGCCGGACCATCCTGCGAAAATGAGGAGTACGATCAGGAGCGGAACTAAAATTAAGAGGCGGCGACTTTTCACGCGAGCAGGATAAAAGAGGGGGCCATAGAATTGGTCCCTGTTTCCAGTGGACGATTTTCCAGACTATTCGGTGATCTGAGTGCGATCGCAAGTTCTGCCGCACGAGCCTGCGAAATATATCCAAACGAGCGGATTTGCCTTAGGGTCGTGTCTCCATTTTTTGTCCGGTGGCCGCCGGACAGAAAATGGAGACACGACGCTGCCCCTTTGGTGTGGGCGCTGAATCACCCGTCTTCTGTCGACCGTCCCCTCCGGGTTCGCGCGGATCGATTGAGAACGAAGCCAACGATAAAAAGAGGTGGTAGAATAAAAAGCCGCCAATAAGCCAGTAAACGCGGAGCCGGTGGATTCACCGGAAGCAGTGTGACAATGCTTTCGTGCTCGGCATCGCGCCGGATATCAATTTTCAGGTTCCACGAACCGCTATGTGGGATTTGGACATATGCTCCGTAGAGCAGCCGATTTTCTCCATGATTCAGAGTCGCCGGGATGCCCGTCAGCGAGGCGGATGGATTCATGGCGCAAGCGGGCGGCAACCACGCTGCCCTTTGTCTGGTAGCGCCGGGTTCCGCGGTCAGATCGAACGTCACGCTGGCATCTAGCAGTGGATTGAGCCTGGAACGATCCTGCACCAGGACCGTCAGGTCGACTGCACCGGCGGTCAGGATTGGCGGCAATGTGAAGACAGTGACGTGAAATGAGCCCGCATCCCCCTGGAATCGGATTGTGCCTCCATCCGCCAGGACCGAACGCGCGAGGAAAAATACCAGGCCAAAACTGACGATGATTCGCGTCATCACATCATTGTTCCCCGCATATCCATTGGTTGAAAGATGATCCAGATCGCCGCCACGAAAAAGAGAACGTAAATCACGGCCCATGGCGCAAATGTAAAAAAGCAACGTTTCCCTGACTTGTTATATCGTTCTGCGACTTTCCAGCCCGCGTAGAGCGAAAGCATCAAGCCCAGGTCGAGGAACAGGATCTCGAAGTCAAGCAGCTGAGGAAAGGCCCAGGAAGCGATTGCCCAGTTCGGTTTTCCGAGCAGTGCCAGGTGAAGATCCACGGCGATCCGCTGTAAAACTGGAATCGGAGTGTGGGACGCGGTGAATAGATGAAACACCAGATGGGCAAGCCACATCGCAAAACCAAGCGGTGCCAGGGTCATTGTGAAGTCGGAGACCAGCGATTTCGTTGCAGCGGTTAGTTTGCCCAACCGGCGACTTGCAAATCCGCCGGTCCAGACCGCCAGACCTGGAAGAACTAGAACAACGGCCACAAGGAACAGGGCAACGACCACGGGTCGGTCGAGGCCGAAGTAGAGCTGCGCCCGATCGAATACCGCGGTGACCGGAGCGATCATTCCGGCAGCATTCGCCAAAGCACCGAAAACCAGGACCAGCACGAGCACCGCGAGATCAAATCGGTTCTTGAAGAACCCGATGGAAGAACGTTGCTCTCCATTCCACAACTGTTTGCCTGGGAGAACGGCGATCAGACCGACGTTGTCGTGTGGGCAGGCATGGACACAATCCATGCAGAACGTGCAGTCCATGTTCCCTTTCTTCTTAGGCTGAAAAAGTTTCAGTTCGCATCCGCGCTGTTCCGGTTTGCCCCGGATGCAATCATAGGTCCTGCACGTCCGGCACGCATCCGGTGTGCGCACTTTGACTTCAAGCGGAGAAATCAACGACTGAACGAAATGAAACTGCCCGATCGGACAAACGTATTTGCAAAAACTTGCACCCCGGAAAAACCCGTCGACTAAAAACGCCGACAGAAAATAGAGCACGATGATCCACGCGGTCAGCCACGGACTGTTCCAGAGACTGAACGCTTCGTATGCCCAGAGGTAGAGGCCAACCAGTGCCGCAGCCATCCATTTGTTTCGCAAAAAGGCCGGCCATGTCCAATTTGCAGGTAACCAGCGGCGTCCGCAATCGCGAACCAGG
>CAZMNG010000494.1:0-4213 GCA_964567505.1 uncultured Chthoniobacterales bacterium | reverse complement strand
AAGCCACGAAGCCCATTAGGCGAATGGCCGCTTGTTTGTTGCATGAACGTTGGTCGTCTGGAAATCTCGTCCGCCCGGGAAAGGCGATTTTGAACTTTACCTGTCAGGGCCCCGGCGCCAAAGAAGCGATATTCAAGGTCATCGGAGGCTGGCTCACCAAACCTGATTTACATGGGTGGTTGACCGAAAGCAGATCGCCAAAGCGCTGGATCGCCCTCAAGGGTGCACAGTTTTTGCCGAATTCTTCATCATTTAAATGGATCTGAAAGATTTGAAGTACGCCGAGGGCTTGTCAGGAATTGATCTGGTGCCATCGATGGGATCGAAACTCCAACTCGTTTTATTCGCTGGGCTTCTTGCAATCTTCGGGACGCACGTCTCCGCGCAGTCACGATCCGACAGCACGACAGATTTCGCGAAATACGCGATGAACTTGCCCGAAACGTCCTTGCTCAGGATCGAGCCCAAGCTTATCAGACTGGCGGCCAACAACAGGTTGCAAGTTTCAGGGCTGAACGACGGAACTGGTTCGGGTGTTGTCAGCGAAAGGAACAGTCTCGGGGCCGGATCGGGAGAATACAGCTGGAAGCTGGCTATTGGGACGACAGTCTTCTGGGTCGGCGAACAAGGGTCTGCCAGCAATCCCGTTTCAAACGATAAAAGCGCATGGGACTGCGGTTGGATTTCGAGTTACGGCGGCATGGATAGTCCACATTCGGAAGATCGGCTAAATTTTGTGCCGGCGAATTTTATCCCGCGACAAAATCCATTCTACGTCGCGCTGCCCTACAACGACGTCGATGATCATCATACTAGGCCCGAAGCACCACGGGTAATTCCCTGGTTCAAAAGTTCTTTTGTGCGGGATGGACAATCCGTTTGCAAGGGCCGTTGGGTAGCGATTCGGCACGGCAATAAGGTTTGTTACGCGCAGTGGGAAGATGTCGGCCCATTCCAGACGGACCACTGGCAATATGTATTCGGTGATGAACGCCCCAGACCGAACAGAAACCAAGACGCGGGTCTGGACGTGTCGCCAGCCGTTCGCGATTATCTAGCTCTCGACAACATTGATTTCTGTGACTGGAAGTTCGTTGAATTCCTACACGTGCCGGCAGGTCCCTGGGCGATTTACGGTGAGAACAATCCTTTCAGTCGATTGCACCGTCCAAGATCTACGGCGATTGCCGCGAGTCAACACTCTCCTCCACCGTTCTAGACCTGCCATCAAAATCATCAAGGACGAAGTCGGTTATACCAATCCTCCGGGGATTGGCCGACTCCAGCCCTGCACCTTCGCCGAGAGCGCTTCCAAAGCCTCGCCCCAAACTCTGCGCTGCGTGCGATCCCGAGCCGTGGCGCCAGTCTCAATCTTTCGGAGAACTTTCGCAGAACGGCTTCGACGTCACCAGTGTCCTGTGTTTGGAGGCAGAATATGGTTGAAAATGTTCGCCTGTTTATCGCACGATCATTGATCATGAATCCTTCGCCTGATTCGCTCGGGTGCATCACACTGATCGGAATATGGCTCATCTGTAGCCTTGCGTTCTGTATCGGCGTAGGCCGCGCTGCGAAAGGAAACTGATGGGACATTCGGGTGATGGCGCGATTTTCTCGAGCTATTCGTGCACTGCTCATGTAGAATCCCACTCAAGGACCTTTGAAACGTGAAAGGTTCACCCCCCTCGAGAGTGAAACGGCTGTTGTTAATGGTATCGGCTCTTTTTCTGGTCCCGATTCATCTGATTGGATGGACGAATGGTGAACTTTTAATCTGGATGGATAACCAGCGTGGGCGTGCGCTGGAGCCGATCGTACAAAAATTCGAGAAGGAGCTGGGACTCAGAGTCACGATCGAGACTCCCCCAAAGATCACCGACACCTTTCCGGTTGCGGCGCAAGCCGGCAAAGGGCCGGATGTGGTGATCTGGGCGCACGACAAAGTTGGCGAGTGGTCGGATGGGGGCCTGATTTCACAGATCGATCTTCCGTCGGGGTATCTTGGCAAATTCTATCCGAAAGCGTGGAAGGCGGTCACGCACAAAGGTCAGATCTGGGGTTATCCGATCGCCCTTGAAACCGTCACTCTCATTTATAACAAGGCGTTCCTGGACGGCCCGCCGCCGGCAGAGCTTTCGCAGTTGCCGAGCATCGCTCGCACAATGAAAAAAATTCACCCCGGAGTGAAGACGATCCTCTGGGATCCGCGCAGCGCCTATTACAGCTGGGGGATCCTTGCAAGCAGCGGCGGTTTTGTCTTTGGAAAACAAGGTGGCGACTACGATTTGGAGAATGTTGGCGTCGCGACTCCGGGAACGATTGACGCCCTCAATCAGATCGTCGGACTTATCCGGGCAGGAATATTACCGAAAGTCTGCTCCTACAGCGAAAGCGAGGATCTGATGGGGCGCGGCAAATTAGCGATGATGATTTCCGGGCCGTGGGCGTGGTCAAATCTGGTCAAGAACGGAATTGATTTTGGCCTGGGTCAAGTTCCAGGCGTAGACGGTCATGTTGGCCGGCCGTTCGTGGGTGTCTCAGTGGCTTACCTGAACCGGTCCAGCCCGAACCGGGACCTCGCGAAGGAATTTATCGAGCATTATTTGCTGACCGAAGCGGGTCTGCACGCGATGGACAGCGCCAAGGCGATCGGGTTACCGGCATTGATCTCGGTCTGCGATCAGCTGTCAAAAAACGATGAGCGGATGCGCCGGCTGAAAGCCGCGGTTGATTTCGGTGCAGTGATGCCGAACGTCCCGCAGATGGGTCAGTTCTTCAGTGCCATGAGCGCAGCACTTCAGCTTGCAGCGGACGGCAGAGAGAGTCCGGCCGAAGCGTTGCAGCAAGCCGCCGCAAATATGCGTCACGAGTTGAGCGTTGCGAGGTAGGGGAGGGGAAGGGAGGGGTTCCGGGTTCGAGGTTTAAGGTTCAAGGTTCCGAGTTCGAAGTTCAAAGTTCTAGGTTCCAAGTTTTAGGTTCGAGGTTCGAGGGTTACGATTCTGAATACAAACTCGAGACCTGAAGCCTTGAACCCTGAACCTTGAACTTTGAACCTTGAACTCGAACTTTAAATCTGAAAGGTTAGCCCCCTGAGCATGAAGCGGTTGCTGTTAGCGTTATCGGCTCTCTTCCTGGTCCCGATTTATTCATTTGGTTGGACCAACGGCGAACTCCTGATCTGGATGGACACTCAGCGTGGCCGAGCTCTGGAGCGAATCGCTCAAAAATTCGAAGCGGAACTGGGGATTAAAGTCACGATCGAGACGCCTGAAAATATCACAGACAGTTTCCCGATTGCCGCTCAAGCCGGTAAAGGGCCGGATGTGGTGATTTGGGCGCACGACAAACTCGGGGAATGGGCCGACGGAGGTCTGATTTCCCAAATCGACCTTCCACAGAAGTACATCAACAAGTTTTATCCGAAGGCCTGGCAGGCGGTCATGCATGACGGCGTATTCTGGGGCTATCCGATTGCGCTGGAAACGGTGACTCTGATTTATAACAAGGCGCTTCTGGGTGGTCCGCCGCCGACACAGCTTTCACAACTGGTCGCCGTTGATCAGGCCGTTAAACTAAAACATCCTGGAGTGAGCACGATTCTGTTCGATCCTTACAGCTCGTATTACATCTGGGGCATCCTGGCAAGCGGCGGAGCGTTTGTCTTCGGGAAGAAGGGGAGCAATTATGACTTAAAAAACGTTGGCATCGCTACCCCGGGATCTGTTGACGCCCTTTCTGAAATCGTCGGTTTGATCCGAAAAGGGATTCTGCCGAAAGTCTGCTCGTACAGCGAAACGGAAGATCTCATGGGGCGAGGCAAACTCGCGATGATGATTTCCGGCCCCTGGGCCTGGTCAAACCTAGCCCAAAAAGGGATCGATTTTGGTCTGGGCGCTATTCCAGGCGTTGACGGACAAATTGGGCGCCCGTTCGTGGGCGTCTCCGCGGCCTATCTCAACCGGTCGAGTCCAAACCAGGACCTTGCGAGGGAATTTATTGAGCGTTATTTGCTCACGGATCAGGGGCTCGTGGCGATGAACAACGCGAAGCCGCTCGGTGTACCGGCGTTGGTGTCAGTCTACGAGAAGTTGTCAGTCAATGATATCCGGTTGCGCCAGCTTAAAGCCGCTGTCGACTTTGGCCAGGTAATGCCGAATGTTCCGCAGATGGGTCAGTTCTTTAGTGTGATGACCGCGGCACTCCAGCTTGCCGC
>CAZMNG010000493.1:0-4215 GCA_964567505.1 uncultured Chthoniobacterales bacterium | reverse complement strand
AACGACTTGAGTTTTATTCATACAAGACCCAAACCACGGTTCGCTCGGGGAGGCAACTGGGGAGCAACGACGCGTCGTTAACGGTTGCAGTTCTGACGAGCTGTGCCTCTTTGGTGAATCCTACTCTCTGTGTCCTCTCAAGAAACGATAGCGGCGATTTCCACTCCGATCGGCGAGGGCGCGATCGCAATCGTCCGTTTGTCCGGTAGTGGTGCTTTGGCGATTCTGGCCCGGATTTTTGTCGGCGAGGTTGCTCCGGAAGCGTTTGTTCCTCGCCGGGTAATGCTGGGCAGCATTCAGGATGGCGCCGGAAAGGTTGACGACGCTTTGGTCACCTGGTTCCGCGCCCCGAACAGTTACACCGCAGAAGACGTTGTCGAAATCAGTTGTCACGGCGGAATCCTCGTTACGCGACGTGTGCTGGATCTGGTGTTGGCAGCCGGAGCTCGAATGGCGGACCCCGGCGAGTTCACGCAGCGCTCGTTTCTGAACGGCAAAATGGATTTGACGCAGGCCGAAGCGGTCATGGATCTGATTCGCGCACAAACGGAACTCGCACTGCGGGCGGCAAACGAACAGTTGTCCGGGAGTCTCGGGATCGAGATAACGGAAGTCCGCGACCTGTTGCTGGCCTGTCTGGCCCATGTCGAGGCGTACATCGATTTCCCCGACGAAGAGATCGATCCGGATACAGGCAAATCCTTGCTCGATCGGATGGAGGTCCTGCAAAAGCGCCTGGAGCGGTTGCTTGCCACGGCGGACCAGGGGCGGGTCTTGCGCCATGGGCTCAGAACGGTGATCTACGGGGCGCCTAACGTCGGTAAATCGAGTCTGCTGAATCTGCTGCTCGGGTACGATCGCGCAATCGTGAGCGAAATCCCCGGCACAACGCGTGACACCATCGAAGAGGTCATCAATATTCGCGGGATTCCGGTTCGATTGATTGACACCGCCGGTGCACGCGAGTCGGCTGATGTTGTGGAAAGCGAAGGGATCCGCCGCATGCGCGAACAGGTGAATCAGGCCGATCTCGTGATCCAGGTCGTGGATGGAAGCAAACCTCCAGCCGAACTTCAAGTCTTTGAAGCGGGAAAAAGCATTCTACTTCTGAACAAATCCGATCTCGGGATTCATCCGCAATGGCACGAGTTTGATGGTGTCCCGTTTTCCTGCAAGGACAAGACAGGCCTGGAAGCATTCAATCAGGCTGTCTGGGATCGGGTCGTGGGCGAAAAAGTTCAACTGGCCGACGTCCGCGTAGCGATTAACGCTCGGCACCAGGCTTGCCTCCAGCGGGCCAAAAAATTCCTCGGCGCGGCCGGGCGCAACCTGCAGGAAGGAAAATCTCCCGAGTTTATCTCAATCGAGCTGCGTGGTGCACTCGACGCCGTCGGCGAGGTGGTCGGCAAGCTCGACACCGAGGATCTGCTCGGGAAAATATTTAGCGAGTTTTGCATCGGCAAGTGAGGGGAGAGTTGTCAGTGCGAAGTTCGAAGTTTATTGAAGAAAGTTAAGCGGCGAATGGCCGCGAAATACACTGTTTGCTTTGCGCCTTTGTGGTGAATTATTCCTTTGTGCTTTCCGCCGCCTCTTCGTGTCCTCCGCCACCGTGACGTTCTACGAGACTGTTCTGCGCCCGATCCTGTTCTCGATGGACCCGGAAAAGGTTCACGAGAGCGTAATGACCACGCTGAGGATCTTGTCCGGCCATCCGTGGGTGCTGGACCTCATCCGTCGCGATCACGAGGGGATCCTGGGCAAAGATTTGTTCGGGATTCATTTCCCGAATCCGGTCGGGCTCGCGGCGGGGTTCGACAAAAATGCGGTGGCGCTTCCGGCGTGGGAAGCGTTCGGTTTCGGGTTTATCGAGATCGGCACAATCACAGCGCGTGAACAGCCTGGGAATCCGCGTCCGCGAATATTCCGAATTCCAGAAATGGAAGCGCTGATTAACCGGCTGGGATTCAACAATGAAGGGGTGGAAAAAATTTCGGCTCGCCTGGAACACATTCGGGCCGCATCCCGCTGGCCAACGATTCCAGTTGGAATCAATATCGGTAAATCGAAAATTGTCCTCTTGGAAGAAGCAGTTTCCGACTATATCCAATCCTTCAATCGGCTGCTCGATTTAGGGGACTACTTCGTCCTGAACGTCAGTTCGCCTAACACGCCGGACCTGAGGAAACTGCAGGAACAGGGCGCTATCGAGGAGCTGTTCAAAGCGGTCCAGGAGCGGAATTCCGGGAAACCGCTGCTCGTCAAAATTGCTCCGGACCTGACGTTCGCACAACTGGATTACATTCTCGCGAGCGCGCTTGACTACAAACTCGCCGGAGTCGTCGCAACGAACACCACCATTGACCAGCAGACAGTTCCGGTTGGTAAACGGCAAACTGGCGGTCTGAGCGGCACGCCGCTCAGGAGTCGGTCACTCGAGATATTGAACTATATAAAGAGACATAGTTCGCTACCGGTCATTTCGGTAGGCGGAATCATGACTGCCGATGACGCAATCGTGCGATTCGATGCGGGAGCAGATCTGGTTCAAATCTACACCGGGTTCATCTACCATGGACCGGTGCTGGTGAAGCAGATAGCGCGAAAATCTAACAATCCAAAGCCCTTGTGAGCGATTCACACTAGCCTGCATTTTTCATAAGTTTGAAAAACTTGTGAAATATTCAAGCTAGTAATACCCATTGCACATGTCGCTCGAGACCGACGCAGTGATTGAATTCGACAAGTCACACGTTTGGCACCCCTTCACACAGATGGCCGACTGGATCCGGCCGGAGCACAAGCCTCTCGTCCTGACCTCAGGGCACGGCGCGTGGATTGAAGACAGTTTCGGCAAGCGCTACCTGGACGGAAATTCCTCGATCTGGACCAACATTCATGGCCATAACCACCCGGTCTTGAATCGCGCAATTTGCCAACAGCTGGAGCGCGTGGCGCACACGTCGTTTCTCGGATTTACGAACCCTGTGGCGGCGGAATTAGCGGGACGTCTTACAAGGCTTCTCCCAGGATCGGGTCTGACGAAAGTGTTTTACTCCGACGACGGATCAACCGCGATCGAAGTCGCGATCAAGATGACAGTGCAATATTTTCTGCAGACCGACCGTCCGCATAAAGTCAGGTTTATCTCATTCGAAAACGCGTATCACGGCGATACGCTGGGCGCCTCCAGTCTATGCGGAATTTCGCTATTTCACGATCGATTTAAAACGCACCAGTTTCCCGTGACCCGTATCTCGTCGGTGGAGGCTCTGCCGTCGATCGACGGTTCGCCGATTGCCGGTTTAGTGATTGAGCCGATGATCCAGGGAGCCGCCGGGATGCGGTTATGGCCTGCGGGTACCCTCAAAATATTGCGCAGATGGTGCGATGAAAACGCCGTCCTGCTGATATTTGACGAGGTCATGACAGGCTTCGGACGAACCGGCAAAATATTCGCCTGTCAGCACGAAGAAGTGTTCCCGGAATTTTTGGCGGTGGCAAAAGGGTTGACTGGTGGTTATCTCCCGTTGGCTGCAACGCTCACAACGGACCGGGTTTTTTCAGCGTTTCTCGGCGCCGCCCAAAAGACATTTTACTACGGGCACAGTTACTGTGGGAATCCGCTGGGATGCGCCGCCGCGCTCGCGAATCTGGAGATTTTCGAAAGCGAAGCCGTTTTGGAAAAATTGCAGCCCAAAATCGAGCATCTCGCCCATCGGCTCCAGGGCCTCGGGAAACTGTCAAATGTCCGCGAGATCCGCAGAGCAGGGTTTATCGCCGGTATTGACGTCGGTCGCAGCGATGGAACCCCATTCGATCCAGGCGAACAGACCGGTGCCCGAATCTGCCTCGCGGCGCGCCGCTGCAAACTGCTTACCCGTCCCATTGGCGACGTCATTGTTCTCATGCTTCCCCTCTGCGCGACCCTTGAAGAGATCGATCACGCGGTGGATGCCATCGGAAATGCAATAGAAGTCGTGTGCACGTCGTGACCTCGACTGGGCAACGTGGAGTTGGCTTTTCGGCGTGTCCCGCCGCAACCATTTAGTCAAACCAAACGTCTCCGACCCGGAGCTTCGAAGTCTTACCCTGCAATTAACTCAGCTCTGCTTCGATGGCGCGATTCCGAGGGTCCGTTGGATCGAGTCGAATTGCGCGCCGGATCGCTTCGTTCGCTGCGAGCTTCCTGTCGAGTTTAGCAAGCGCAAGCGCGAG
>CAZMNG010000492.1:0-4225 GCA_964567505.1 uncultured Chthoniobacterales bacterium | reverse complement strand
GCGTGCCGGACGACGGTTTGGCGGCCCAGGTAGAGCACGCACTGAGAGATTTGATCGCGACGCATCTGGACATCCCGCAAGAAGCGTTAGATCGGGATGTACCACTGAATGAGTTTGGGTTTGACTCCATCACGCTGGCCTCGTTTAGCCAGGCCTTAAATCAACGCTACGGGCTGGAGTTGAGTCCAACGGTGTTTTTCGAAGCGACTACAATCGAAGCTCTGGCGGCGTATCTGCTGCGCGAACATCGCACCATGCTGAATGGCGCGTTTGGCGCCAAGGCGCAAAGAGACCCTGCGGTCAATTTTATTGCGGAGCTGGCAGAGCCGATGAGGGAACCTCGCCGGCGCCGCCGGGCGTTGCCTGCCAGACTTTCAGCGTCAACCACTTCGCAGCTTGCGACCGAACCGATCGCCATCGTCGGCATCAGCGGTCGTTTTCCCGGAGCCAATGATCTGCACACATTCTGGGAGAACCTGATCCACGGACACGACTGTATTGAAGAAATTCCCGCGGAGCGTTGGTCGCTGGACGGTTTTTACACTGAAGACAGGAAGGCCGCGATTGCCCAAGGACTGAGTTACTGCAAGTGGGGTGGCTTCATCCGAGGGACAGATCCTTCGGATCAAGATTTCTTTAATTCTTCGGAGTCAGAAAGAGCTCTCCTCAATAGGGCCCAGCAGCTATTTCTTGAGACTGTCTGGAACACTCTGGAATCCGCAGGCTATACGCGTGCCGCGTTGAAACTAATATGTCAATCCCGCGTCGGCGTGTATGTGGGGGCAAGCCTTGCCTTGCATGAGAATTCTGCGGTGAACAACCACGACCAAATACCCGAGACGAGTGCTGCTTTATCAAGCATGGTCTCTCGGTTCTTCGGTTTCGTCGGGCCAAGCATTGCAATCGATACTCGCAGTGCATCGTCGATGACGGCCATTCATATGGCATGCGTCGCTCTTGCGCACGAAGAATGTGACGTAGCCGTTGCCGGGGGAGTCTCTTTGCTAAGTCCCGCAATGTATCGGAGCGCTTGTCGACTTAATTTGACCGGCAGTCATATAGATAGCCGCAGCTTTGCACAAGGCCGGGATGGTATGTTACTCGGCGATGGCGCGGGCGCCGTGTTACTCAAGCCCTTGTCTAGCGCACTCCGGGATAGGGATAACGTCCTCGCCATCGTTAGATCGACCATCTCAAGTTACGTCGATAGCTCGAGTTATACAGATGGCTTAGCCCTGTCGAGCGCGCCGAATCCTGATGCGATCGCGCAAACAATCAAGAAAAATATTCTTAACTCAGGCGTGAATCCTCGGACCATCAGTTATGTTGAAAGCGCGACTCCTGGACTTCCCATAGGGGACGCCTTGGAATTGTCTGCGATGTCTAAGGCGTTCAGAGAATTCACCGAAGATCAGCAATTCTGTGCGCTTGGTTCGGTGACTTCGAATATCGGCCACGCGGCGGCGGCGTCGGGCATGTCGAAACTCGCTAAGGTAATATTGCAAATGCAACATAAGCAGTTGGCGCCGCACATCAAAGCGATGCCGGTGAGTCCCGACTTAGGACTGGAAATTTCCCCCTTCTATTTGCAACAGGAAGCGCATGAATGGCGCCGTCCTCGCGTCGCCGTTGACGGAGTGGAGCAAGAGTTTCCGCGCCGTGCCATGGTCAATTCCCTGGGTTATGGTGGCTTTTATGCGGGCGCGATTATTGAGGAGTACAACAGTGCAAACGGCGTCCCCGATTCCCTCGATCCGGGTGCTTGCTCCGGCGAAACGCAGCTCGTTGTGCTTTCGGCAAAGACCGGCGAACGATTGAAAGCGGCAATCCGGCAGTTGCGCTCGTACGTGGAAAGTCGCCAGCAAACGAGGTTACGGGATGTTGCATACACCTTGCAGGTGGGCCGAGAGCCGATGCCCTATCGCTGGGCGGCGATCGTGGATAGTCGAAAGGACCTGTTGCATGCGTTGGACTCCTGCTCTGAGAAAGAATTTCCAGATCTTTCAACGGGATCTGAAAACTTGTTTGCAGGATTTGTAAATCCGGTTGCAGCGGTACTGGACGGCTTGCTGGATCCGCACGCCGTCGAGCAAATTTTAAGACGATATGTGACGGAAAAGAATCTGGCGAAGCTGGCGGCATGGTGGGTGAAAGGTGCCGACATTCCTTGGGGTGATCTTCAAAGAGAAGGTTCTTCAAGGCGAATCTGGCTGCCAACTTATCCGTTCGGCGCGAACGGATGCCAATGAAGCTCAGGGCTTACTCGATACCCACTGTACCCTTTTGTACCGGGATACGGCCCTGTATCAAAGGCCTCCAGCGTCCCTTCGAGCGCTGTCGCGCGGCTCGATCACCGGTTCGGTGTCGTGCGTGCTATCCTCGGACGATGTCTTCCCGGTCCCCGACCGAATCAAATCGTCGATGGCCGTCTGAACACGGACGGTAAGTTCTTCATAGTTTACTTTGCCCCTCTGCCGGCTGTCCGGGCGAAGCGGCGGTTCGAATCGCAACTGAACCGGACTCAGGCGAAATCGGCGAGACGCTCTGCCCCAGACCCTCTGGGTGCCGATGATGCCCACCGGGACAATTGGGACGCCGGTTTCGATCGCCAGAATCGAAGGGCCCCTGTGAAATGGAAGCAGAGAGCCGTCGATAGAGCGGTGTCCCTCAGGAAACACGCAAAGGATAAGCCCCTGTTTTAAACCCTCGGAGGCGAGCCGCAATGTGGCGGCTGCCTGGTTACCTGCATCGATCGGGAGAGCGCGGAGGCGCCGGCCCAGCCAGCGCTGCAGAGGCGTTTGGAGATATTTCTTGCGGCCAATGAAAAACAGCCTGCGGAACGCCGAAAGCGGCAGGGCAGCAGCGATCAGGAAAGCATCGAGGTAGCTGGCATGATTCGCACAGATAACAACCGGATACTCCCACCGGATTTTTTCGATTCCCGTGACACGAAACTGAAGCAGCAACTTTGCCGCGAGTCCCACCAACCGGAAAACCAGGTACATGACTAATTCAAATACCGGCCGGCGCGCCAAGTGCAGAGATGCGATTCGCCGCTGCTCGTCCGACAGCGGCGCACGCAGAATTTCCTGCCAGCCAACCCACTGCTCATCACCGGATTGCGCGGCCGTACCCGCAACGCGTGCCAGGTCCCCAACGGTGAAAATATGCGTGGCCTGTACATCTGAGATCTCAAGTCCCAGTAAACCCCGGATGTTCGATAACAACTCGATGCGTTCGAGGGAGTCGAATCCGAGGTCCAGTTCCAAATGCGATTCCAAAGTTATCGGCCCGCAATCTGGTTTAATCCTTCGGATGAGCGCGAATAGCGGGGGGTCCGCGTGGTCCGCCTCCTCGAACTCACTCGGCCTGGCTGGACTTCCAAAACGCGGCAGGACCTCGAATCGTTTCAGCTTGCCTGTCGGCGTCCGAGGCAAGGGGGTTTCGCGAATTTCGAGGCTGTTGATACGCTGATCCGCCGGAAGGGCGCGCGCCGCATTCTCGACGTCATACCGGATTTGATCCTGTATATTTGGGATATCCTTGTTTCGGAGACGTTCGAAATCGGGCACCACAACCGCGTGCAGGCGCTCACTCACTCCGTCTCCAGAAGTCCAGCCGAGAACGCACACTTCTTTGATGAACTCGCTGCCCTTTCGAAGTTCATACTCGACCTGCTCGGGGTAAACATTGCGGCCAGACGTGAGAACGATAACTTCTTTCCTGCGCCCTGTCACACGCAGCCGTCCTGACGGGTCGATACAGCCGAGGTCGCCGCTGCGTAACCATCCGTCGCGCAGCAATTCTTCCGTCGCCTGAGGTTCTTTCCAGTAACCCGGCGTCACGTGCTCGCTTGCGATATGAATCTCGCCAATGCCGTCGCGGTCCGGTTCGTGGATGCGAATCTTCACGTTCGGGAGTGGCTGGCCGCAGGTTAAGCCGCCGTTCGTGCCGGGCAGGTCCATCGCTACAACCCCAGCCTCAGTCATCCCGTACCCCTGACATAGATTGAAGCCGAGATCGAGGAGTGTTTCCGCGGCTTCGGGCGCGAAGGTTGCCGCGGAAACACCAAAAAGACGAAACTTTGGTCCGAAACGATCATGGATCGGCCGGAACAGCCATCGGCCGGCACGGACTTCCAACCGCCGGCGAAGAAAGCGCGACAGATCGAGCATGCGGTAAAATGCTAGCCGCCGCAGCGGCGACCGCGCCGCAACCTGCTCGC
>CAZMNG010000491.1:0-4229 GCA_964567505.1 uncultured Chthoniobacterales bacterium | reverse complement strand
TCAGCAGAAGAAGTTCTTGCAGGGAAAATTCGCGGACGGGTCGTTATCGACATCAACGCATAACTCGATTTCATCGAAAGCAGCGTTTTTTAAGTTCGTGGAATTGTTTCCATGTGAGCGGAGCAAGTTCTACTCCTGGCGTGGGTTCTGTAATGGAAGCAAGTAAATAGTGCGCTATTCCCCGATCGACGGCCAGCTTCAATTCTCTTGCGAGGGTCGCTCGCTAGAGGCGAGATCAACCGCCTTCGACCCGTGGGGAAAAGCTGCGCTCCACAATCCAGGTGAGGCCTGTGAGCTTGAACGCGCGCTGCCGGCGTTTGACGATCTGCAGCTTCCAGAGAGGGACAGATCAGAAAAGGGAGGGAAAGGGTGATGGAGCCTATGTTGTTGCCACCTACTATCTCTCATCTATGTTGGGTTTTAGTCTCGAACTCTACGCATCTGTTGGGACGATTATTGAAGACAGTTAACCGGCGAGAGACAGCGAAATAGACTCGGGACGAGTTCTGTCGCGTCCTGGCCCCAATTGAGTAATCCCCAGCCAATGGGCAGCTCGAGCCAGATTCCCCTCCGCTACGCAGCGGGCCGCACAGTCTATGAGCTGATGCGCGAGCGGAAGTTTCAACCCTTGCTGCTGGGGTCCACTGCGCGAATCAGCCCCCTGGATATTGACTGTCTGGCTTCGGCACCATTTGGTCGAGGACCTGATTCCGTTGGTACGTGGAGTTCCAGGTTTCCGCCCCGCGCTATTTTGCGTGACCGGTCAGCGAGTAACCGCTTTGCCGGTAAGTGACTAACCGATATTCGCACTTAAGCCAACCATCGGAATGTCAGAAAATCCTCGAAATAAGGATGTTACATTCTTCACCGAGCGTTGGCATCTTTCAAGCTTATATGTCCGCAAGCGGCAAAATAAGCGCGGAGATCAAGGCCGTGAACCGCCTTCCTCTGCGCATCCGAACTTGTCGCTCACGAAACCTTAAAATACTAATCACGAAACAAACAGAAAGAAGGACATATGAAAAAACTTAATTTAGATCAAAGCCACAGTTACCCGTATGCTCTCGTTACGGCTCGCGCCAGCGAATTCATTTTGCTGTTCCCTGCAGTCCGCGTCAGCCGCACCCGGAAGTAATAAGACGGATGCTGGCCAAGCCTCGCTTCCAATTTGGGAGGAAGCGCGGCTTGCGAGAGTGCGCGCAACAGCTTCATGGCCCGTGGACGCAACTCGCCGAGAATGGACTACGAGAGCTCGGAATTCGGCGAACCTCGCCCAGCGGTGGAGGAATCCACCCGAGTCAGGCATATCTGATCGCCATGCAAGTAGAGGGATTGGAGCCGGGTGTCTATTTTTATAATGGTGACGTGAATGACGTGACGTTGATATCGAGCGTCGACTCGTCAACTTCCCTGCCCAGCTATCTTGGCGGCCAACCTTTTGTATCCGGCGCAGCCGCAGGTATCTTCGTTACCAGGGTTCTCCATCGAGTCTGGGGAGGCCTGGCGGCGCAGCTGTACAGAGGAAGAGCGGAACAAGGTTACGGAAGCAACGTTCACGCTTGTCGCAACTGATGACAATCGAAAACCTAGACGCGCACTCGCTGAATACTCGCGGTGGCGGGTAACGACCTCTTCGTCACGGGAGGCAACGCAACAAGCGGCGGAGTCAACGCGGTTGGCGAATACAACGCCACCACCGGAGCCCTGGTCAATTCGGACTTCGTCACGGGGGTCGGCGGACCCGACGGACTCGCCGTTGGGTCAGTACCAGAGCCTTCGACATGGACGATGGTCGCAGTAGGTGGCGTGGCGTTGCTCGGAATGATGCTCCGGAAAAGGCACCGCACCGCATAGAACTTTTTTCTGAGATCCATCAAACGCTAAATCGACTTGTCGTCGGCTCCCGACAATTAGGCCGAGGACTTGGAGAAGGAGGGCGTTGCGGGGACCATTGGTCTCAGCACAGGAAAGAAGGGAGAGACCGTCTTGTGGCTCGACCGGGAAAACTCCGAGAGGACGGGGTTCCCGGTCCGCTGTGGTTTTCGCTTCAGATCGACTAAAATAAAGCTAAGACGACCGACCCAGTATTTTACTGGTGCGGCGCGCATTCCGCCCGTGTTCGAGGCAATAGAGCCGGCCTGTGCGCTCGGCGGCAGCGCTTATCTGACCTGTCCCTCTTTTCGTCGAGCTTTCAATCGACATTCCTTTTTATTTCTGGCTCGAAAAACGAAACCACTTTGTGTTGGCCTCTAGCGGTTTTTGGCGCGATCCGCAAGAAGACTGGGTCCCTTTGTTGTAGACGGGCGCGCCTGCTATGGGGTCAATGCGGTGCTGGGTTTTTCGTTATCACCAAGAGCTGACGTGCGAAGAAGCTTATTTATTCGTAGAAAAATACATGTCGCGGCGGTCGCTCCGGCACCGCTTGACTGGCTATTCCGAACTGCGGCCGCGGCCTGCTGGCTTATTTGTGGTCGCTCGGTATCATATTTGATGGCTATCACCCAGCAGGCGTCATTCGCTTCCTTAACATGCCTTCCTCCACCTTATTCGTGTCGACGCGTTGGAGCAGACGGCAAAAGGTCGGCTGTGTTGGAGCTGGATACTTGCCTTGGGGATTACGCCGGATGCCAAGGGCCCGGCGTTGGTTTTGACCTCCGGCTCGAGCGATGTCGGCTGCTTCAAGTAAAAGGCGATCAGAGACTTTCCGTATAGTTTGCCATACTCGAACGAGACGCAAAAGAATCGGAAATAGTATTGGAACCAAGTGATGAATCTGTTCCGACCAGGCGTCGCGGATCTGTTGGTTGGCGGGATCGGAAGTTAATTACAAGATCGTCTCACCCATGGCCAACGGTGTGAGCAGCAGCCGGAGCCGTTGCGCCGTATCGTGACGGCTTGTTGCCCGAATCGGGGTAACAAAAGACGGTCATCATTTAAGCAACGCATGATGAGTAAACACGCCGCAGGCATGTATGGCATTTTTGTTAAAGGCGGATAATAAAAGTGAGCGCCCAGAGCCGCACGATCCTTTATTCAGCAAAACTGCTAGGCATCCAAAAACCGAAGAACCTAGCGCCCGCCATCCGGACGCAAGATAATCGGATCTACCTGGGCATACATCACGCGGACGCATGGAAAACGGCGAGCCAGCCGGACCGATATCAAACAGGGTCCTACAACGCCGCTACGGGAAAGTTCAGCCAATATTAGCCATCGTACGCTTCGGAGGACGGATATTGCTGCCCGAATGTGTCGTCCATCAGTGGCCTCAGGCGGGAGAAACGCGATCCGACCTGTGGGCATCCCGCAAGGGTTCTGGCGCAAACTTGAAAGGCTCGGCTCTCGGCGGTAACGGCTGGGGCGACGGAATGAACATCGGCGCAGGATCTCTTCAGGGGTCGACATTTCGACCAAGAAATCATCATCCTGTGCATCAGGTAGTACAAAGTGTCTCCAGGCAAGCAAGGAGCTAGCCGGGATGCTCTGCGCAAGGCTTCGCCGCGATGGCCAGAGCGTCAGGGATTTCTTCGAAAAAGAGCGTCCCGACTGGCTTCAGACGTCGATGCCAAGGCGTATTAAGACCAAGGTAAGCTCGACGAGGCCAACAGTGATTATAACGACGCGATCCGCCTCGACCCGAATTTGGCGTTTGCACATTACAATCGCGGATGCACATTTAAAAAGCAAGGCAAGCTCGACGAGGCCATCAACGAAGCGATCCGCTTCGACCCGAACGACGCCGCTGCTTACAACGATCGCGGAAACGCCTATTTCAATAAGGGCGCCCTTGACAAGGCCATCAATGACTACAACGACGCGATCCGGCTCAATCCGAATTAGAATTGAAATAATGGTGATCGTTGATACCGCCGCCCCAGGTTGAATGCTGCGTGGAATCCGGGTGGTATCGAAAGCGGCGCGTGCACAACGCGATTGGCGAAGGGCTCGGCAAAAATATTAGCTCGCCCCCGGCTTGGAAAGCGTAAAAGTTAGGGGAATGTTAATTGTTTACGGCGCGACCGGGCTGGAAACACTGCAGAAACTGAAGTGTTTTCGGGTTAAGCCGTGCGCCTGCTCTATGCGGGAAATCCGCCATCAGTTCCTGTTTAGCGGTACATATAGATACCCCGAGGCGATCAGGCCGCGGCCAAAAGGGCAGCTCGGAGAGACTTCGGCGAGCTCAGTCGAGTCGGTACCCCTATCGAGCCTTTTCACCTGAACTAATCGCA